>NZ_JBICSQ010000006.1:97097-228193 GCF_043197175.1 Amycolatopsis sp. NPDC049252 | reverse complement strand
GGTTTTTTGTCGTGGGGGGGTTTATGTTCCTAAAATACCCCGCCCCGGGCGCCCCCGGGGGGGTTTGGGGTAAACCGGTTTTACAACCCGGTTCCCAACCCCCGACACCGGCGGCTCAGCTCGTCGGCAGCGTCACCCGGATCCGGCCACCGGTGCCGTCGGTGCCTTCGACGGGCTCGACCACGCCGATCGTCCCGCCGTGCAGTTCCACCGCCCACCGCGCGATTGCCAGGCCCAGCCCGGTGCCGCCGCCCGTCGGGCGCTCGCCGCGCGTGAAGCGCTCGAACACCCGCGTGCGATCGGCCGGGGCGATGCCCGGGCCCTCGTCGCACACCTCGATGCGCACCTCGCCGACCCGCAGCTCCGCCACGACCCGCACCACGCCGCCCGCCGGGCCGTGGCGGGCCGCGTTCTCCAGCAGGTTCGCCACCACCTGGAACAGCCGCCCGCGGTCGGCCGTCACCACCGCGTCCGCCGGGGAGACCGACACCTCGAAGCTCACCCCGCGCACCAGCGCCGCCTCGGAGACCGCCTCCGACAACAGCGGAGACAGCGAAAACGACGTCTTGTGCAGCGGAATCGCCCCGGCGTCCAGCCGCGACAGGTCCAGCAGCTCCTCGACCAGCGTCGCCAGCCGTTCGGTCTGCTGCAGCGCCGTCTTCAGCGTCGCCGGGTCCGGCTCCTCGACGCCGTCCACCAGGTTCTCCAGCACCCCGCCCAGCGCCGTGATCGGCGTCCGCAGCTCGTGCGAGACGTTCGCGATCAGCTCGCGCCGCTGCCGGTCGGCGTCGCCGAGATCGCCCGCCATCAGGTTGAACGCCTGCGCGAGCTCGCCCACCTCGTCGCGCGTGGTGGCGCGCACGCGGCGGGTGTAGTCGCCCTTCGCCATCGCCCGCACCGCGCCGGTCATCTCGCGCAGCGGCCGGGTCATCCCGTGCGCCAGCACCTGCGACAGCACCAGCGCCAGCACCACCGCGGTGATCGTCGTCTTCGGCGGCAGCCAGCCGATCTGCCAGTTGAAGAAGGCGAACGCGACGCCGCCGGAGGCCACCATCAGGATCGCCAGCTTCAGCTTGATCGACCGGACGCGGTCGAGCGGCCGTGGCAGCAGCTCGGCGACCTTCACGACGATCCGCTTCACGATCCCGCCTCCAGCGCGTAGCCGACGCCGTGCACGGTGCGGATCAGGTCCGCGCCGAGCTTCCGGCGCAACGCCTTGATGTGGCTGTCCACCGCCCGGGTGGCCGCGGACGTGCCGTGGACGTCCCAGTCCCACACCTCCGACAGCAGCCGTTCCCGCGGCTGCACCACTCGCGGCCGCCGCGCGAAGTGCACCAGCAGGTCGAACTCGATCGGCGTCAGCTGCGCCGCCACCCCCGCCCGGGCGACCCGCCGCTGGTCGACGTCGATCTCGAGGTCGCCGAGCACGATCCGGGCGCCCGCCCCACCGGACGCCGACCGCTCGACCCGGCGCAGCAGCGCGTGCACCCGGGCGGTCAGCACCCGCATCGAGAACGGTTTGGTGAGGTAGTCGTCGGCGCCGACGCCGAGCCCGACCAGCATGTCCGTCTCGTCGGCGCGCGCGGTCAGCATGAGCACCGGCACCGGACGGCGGCCCTGGATCCGGCGGCAGACCTCCAGGCCGTCGAAGCCCGGGAGCATGACGTCCAGCACCACCAGGTCCGGCTCCCAGGACGCCTCGGCCTCGACGGCCGCCGGCCCGTCGTGGGCGACCTCCACGGTGAACCCCTCGGCCCGCAGCCGCGCCACGATCGACGCGGCGATCGTGACGTCGTCCTCGACGACCAGCACCCGCCGCCCACCCAGTTCCATGGCGCCGACTCTAGGCACCGGAGGTGGAGACGGTTCGCGCGAAGTGTGGAGATCCTGTGTGGAGATGCCCGGGGAGAGGTTTCACGCACTTTGCCGGAATGTGACCGCCGATCGTGTGACGCAGGTCATGCACTCCGACGGCCGTTCGCGCAATCGACAGTCTGCACTCCTAGCCGCCGAAGAGTGAACACTCTGCCGTTGCCGCCGCCGTGGGCGGACGCGCAGGATTCCGCAATGGCGCCGACACCCGCAGACCAGCGCGTGCACGACGACGGCCGGGTCGAACTCGATCCCGGTGACGTCGGGTCTCTCGAAGGCAGCCGGTTCTTCAACGAAGAACTGGCACCCGTCCCCGTTGCGAAACGGACCTGGACCACCTACAACTACTTCGCGCTCTGGATGGGGATGGCGCACAACATCCCCAGCTACGCCCTGGCCGCGTCGCTGATCGCGCTCGGCATGAACTGGGTCCAGGCGCTGATCACCATCACCATCGGCAACCTGGTCGTGCTGGCGCCGATGCTGCTCAACAGCCACGCCGGCACGAAGTACGGCATCCCGTTCCCGGTGTTCGCCCGCGCGTTCTACGGAATGCGCGGCGCCAACCTGGCCGCGCTGCTGCGGGCGTTCATCGCCTGCGGCTGGTTCGGCATCCAGACCTGGGTCGGCGGCGAGGCCATCTACGTCATCCTCGGCCGCCTGCTCGGCTCGGGGTGGCGGGACGCGCCGGAGATCGCCGGGCAGCACTGGACGCTCTGGCTGTCGTTCGTGGTCTTCTGGATCGGCCAGATGCTGATCATCTGGCGCGGCATGGAGGCGGTCCGCCGGTTCGAGAACTGGACGGCGCCGCTCGTGTCGGTCGGCTTCCTGATCCTGCTCGGGTACGTGCTGGTCAAGGCGGGCGGGCTCGGCCCGATCCTGTCCGACGGCGGCAAGCTCGGCTGGGGCCCGGACTTCTGGAAGGTGTTCGCGCCGTCGCTGATGGCGATGATCGCGTTCTGGTCGACACTGTCGCTGAACATGCCGGACTTCACGCGTTTCGGCGGCAGCCAGCGCAAGCAGGTCCGCGGCCAGATCCTCGGCCTGCCGACGACGATGACGTTCATCGCGATCGTCGCCATCCTGACCACGTCGGGCGGGCACGTGCTCTACGGCGAGGACATCTGGGACCCGGCACAGCTGGCCGACAAGTTCACCAGCCCGGTCGTGGTCGTCGTCGCGCTGGTCGCGCTGGTGCTCGCGACGATCTCGGCGAACCTCGCGGCCAACGTCGTAAGCCCGTCCTATGACTTCTCCAACGCCTTCCCGAAGAAGATCACCTTCGCGGTCGGCGGCGGGATCACCGGTGTCATCGGCATCCTGATCCAGCCGTGGCGGCTCTACTCCGACCCGAACATCTACATCTTCGCGTGGCTCGGCTTCTACGGCGGCCTGCTCGGCGCGGTCGCCGGCGTGCTCGTCGCCGGCTACTGGGTGATCGCCCGCACGAAGCTCAAGCTGAAGGACCTCTACACACCCGATGGGGTGTATTGGTTCAGCGGCGGCTGGAACTGGCGCGCGCTGGTCGCGACGCTGGTCGGAGCCGTTCTCTCGGTCGGCGGTGCCTATGGCGGACCGTTCCCCGACGGCGGGCTCATCCCGTTCCTCAAGCCGCTTTACGACTACAACTGGGTGGTCGGCTTCGTCGGCGCGTTCGTCGTCTTCGCCGCCCTGTCCCGTTCGTCAACCAAGGAGGAAGCAAGTGAGCGTCGTCCGAGCCGGATTGATCCAGCAGCGGTGGACGGGTGACAAGGAGTCCATGATCAAGGCGGCGGTCGACCACATCGCCACCGCCGCCTCGCAGGGCGCCCAGGTCGTCTGCCTGCAGGAACTGTTCTACGGCCCCTACTTCTGCCAGGTGCAGGACACCGAGTTCTACTCCTACACTGAGGGCATCCCCGACGGGCCGACGACCAAGCTCATGCAGGAGGTCGCCGAGCGCCACGGCGTCGTGCTGATCGTGCCGATGTACGAGGTCGAGCAGCCCGGCGTGTACTACAACACCGCCGCGGTGATCGACGCCGACGGCACGTACCTCGGCAAGCACCGCAAGAACCACATCCCGCAGGTCAAGGGCTTCTGGGAGAAGTTCTACTTCCGGCCCGGGAACCTGGGCTACCCGGTGTTCGACACCGCCGTGGGCCGCATCGGCGTCTACATCTGCTACGAGCGGCACTTCCCGGAGGGCTGGCGGGCGCTGGGCCTGGCCGGGGCGAAGATCGTGTTCAACCCGTCGGCGACCAGCCGCGGCCTGTCGCAGTACCTGTGGCGGCTGGAGCAGCCGGCGGCCGCGGTGGCGAACGAGTACTTCGTCGGCGCGATCAACCGCGTCGGCGTGGAACCGCTGGGCGACAACGACTTCTACGGCCAGACGTACTTCGCCGACCCGCGCGGCCAGCTGATCGGCGACGCCGCCTCCGACACCGACGACGAGGTCGTCATCCGCGACCTCGACATGACGCTGCTCGACGAGGTCCGGGACCTGTGGGCGTTCTACCGCGACCGCCGGCCGGACACCTACGGCCCCCTCACGGAGGCCTGATGACCACGCTCATCAAGGGCGGCCAGGTCGTTTCGCCGTCGGGTGCGCTCCTGGCGGACGTGCTGGTGGACGGCGAGACCATCGCCGCCGTCGGTGCGCCCGGCGCCCTGACCGGCGACGAGACGATCGACGCCACCGGGAAGTACGTGCTGCCCGGCGGGATCGACGCGCACACGCACATGGAGATGCCGTTCGGCGGCACGCATTCGGTCGACACGTTCTCGACCGGCACCACGGCCGCGGCCTGGGGCGGCACGACGACGATCATCGACTTCGCCGTGCAGGCCAAGGGGACCTCGCTGCTGTCCACGATGGACAAGTGGCATTCCAAAGCGGACGGCAACTGCGCGATCGACTACGGCTTCCACATGATCGTCTCCGACGTCAACGACCAGTCGTTGAAGGAGATGGAGGCCTGCGTCGACGCCGGCGTCGGCAGCTTCAAGATGTTCATGGCCTACCCGGGCGTGTTCTACTCGACCGACGGCGAAATCCTGCTGGCCATGCAGAAGGCGCGCGAGATCGGCGCCACGATCATGATGCACGCCGAGAACGGCATCGCGATCGACCAGCTGGCCGCGCAGGCGTTCGAGGCCGGCAAGATCGACCCGGTGCAGCACGGCCTGACCCGGCCGCCGGAGCTGGAGGGCGAAGCGACGTCACGGGCGATCCAGCTCGCGAAGGTCACCGGCTCGCCGCTCTACATCGTGCACCTCTCGGCGTCGCAAGCGCTTGCGGCCGTGGCGGAAGCGCGTAACGACGGGCAGAACGTCTTCGCCGAGACGTGCCCGCAGTACCTCTACCTGTCCATTGAGGACCTGGCCAAGCCGGACTTCGAGGGTGCGAAGTACGTCGCGTCGCCGCCGCTGCGGGAGAAGTCGCACCAGGCCGACCTGTGGCGGGGCCTGCGGACGAACGACCTGTCCGTGGTCTCGACCGACCACTGCCCGTTCTGCTTCAAGGACCAGAAGGAGCTGGGCCGCGGTGACTTCCGGGCGATCCCGAACGGGATGCCCGGGGTCGAGCACCGGATGGACCTGCTGCACCAGGGCGTCGTCGCGGGTGAGCTGACGCTCGGGCGCTGGGTCGAGACGTGCTCGGCGACGCCGGCGCGGATGTTCGGGCTGTACCCGCGCAAGGGCGTGATCGCCGCGGGTTCGGACGCCGACATCGTCGTCTACGACCCCGCGGCGACCCAGACCCTGTCGGCCGAGACGCACCACATGAACGTGGACTACTCGGCCTACGAAGGGTTCGAGCTGACCGGCCGCGTGCACACGGTCCTGTCCCGTGGGCGCGTCGTCGTTTCGCCCGACGGGTTCACCGGGTCGACGTCGCACGGGAAGTTCCTGTCCCGCTCGCTGAACCAGTACCTGAACTGAGGTGGGTATGGACTTCGGGATCGTGCTGCAGACCGACCCGCCCGCGCGGGACGTCGTGCGGCTGATGAAGGACGCCGAGGACGCCGGGTTCCGCTACGGCTGGACGTTCGACTCCTGTGTGCTGTGGCAGGAGCCGTTCGTCATCTACTCGGCGATCCTGGCCGCGACGTCGTCGCTGGTCGTGGGGCCGATGGTGACCAGCCCGGGTACGCGTGACTGGTCGGTGATGGCGTCGACGTTCGCCACGCTGAACGACATGTACGGCAACCGGACGGTCTGCGGCATCGGCCGCGGCGACTCCGCGCACCGGGTCGTCGGGAAGCCACCGTCCACTTTGGCCACCGTGCGCGACTGCATGCACGTGGTGAAGGAGCTCGCCGAGGGGCGGGCGGTGGAAATGAACGAGACGACCGTGCAGATCCCGTGGATCCGCAACGGCCGGCTCGAGATGTGGATGGCCGGGTACGGGCCGAAGGCGCTGAAGACGGTCGGCGAGCACGCCGACGGCTTCATCCTGCAGTGCGCCGACCCGGCGATCGCGCGCTGGACGATCGGCGCGGTGCGGGACGCGGCGCGCGCGGCCGGGCGCGACCCGGGCGGCATCACGATCTGCGTCGCGGCCCCGGCGTACGTCGGCGACGACCTGGCGCACCAGCGCGAGCAGCTGCGCTGGTTCGGCGGGATGGTCGGCAACCACGTCGCGGACCTGGTCGCACGGTACGGCTCTTCCGGTGCGGTGCCGAAGGAACTGACCGACTACATCCGCGAGCGGGAGGGCTACGACTACAGCCACCACGGCAAGGCGGGCAACCCGTCGACGGAGTTCGTCCCGGACGAGATCGTCGACCGGTTCTGCCTGCTGGGCCCGGCGTCGGCGCACGTTTCCCGGCTGCAGGAACTGGCGGAGCTGGGTGTGGACCAGTTCTCGCTGTACCTGATGCACGACGACCGCGAGGCGACCCTGGCGTCGTACGGGTCACAGATCATCCCGAAGCTGACCGCGTAGGGCCTGCCCTACCCCGGTTCCGGGGGTGCGCACCAGCGCGCCCCCGGTCCCGGCGGCGGGACGATCGGCGGATGAAATCTCCGAAACTCCGTGCTGTGCTGGCTCTGGGGGCCGCGGCGGGTGTGGTGGCCTTGAGTGCGCCCGCAGCGTCGGCGAGCCCCGCCGGAATCGTCTGGGAACCCTGCCCGGCCGGGTCGCCGAGCGGGTACGATTGCGGCCGGCTCGACGTCCCACTGTCCTATCAGGACCCTTCGGCCGGCACGGCCTCGGTGGCGATCGGCCGCCTGCCCGCCACCGACCAGGCCCACAAGCTGGGCACGATCTTCTACAACCCCGGCGGCCCGGGTTCGTCGGGCCGCTTCGCCCCGGCGTTGACACCGGCGCTGCACGCTCGCTACGACATCGTCGGGATCGACCCGCGCGGCGTCGGGGCGAGCTCGAAGATCCACTGCTTCACCGACCCGTCGCAGCTGGAGGTGCTCCAGCGAGCGCTCGGCACGTTCCCGCTGACGCCGGCGGCCGAGCAGCAGCAGATCGCGGACACCCGGACGGTCACGGACCTGTGCGAGCAGAACGCGGGCCCGCTGGCGAACCACCTGTCGACGGGCACGATCGCCCGCGACCTCGACCGGCTGCGGGCCGCGTTCGGCGAAGCGAAGCTGCGCTACTACGGGAAGTCGTACGGCACGTACATCGGCGAGACGTACGCGAACCTGTTCCCCGGCCGCGTCGGCACGCTGGCCCTGGACGCGGTCGACGACCCGTCCCGCTGGGCGACCGGCCCGGGCCCGATGAGCTACCGCCTGGCCGGCTACGTCGACGGCCCGCGGGCGCTGCAGTCCTTTTTGGACGCCTGCGCCGACCGCTGCACCTTCGACTATTCCGCCATCCTCGATCGCCTGGCCACCGGCCCGATCACGGTGACGGACACCGCGGGCCACCAGGTCGTCGTCACCTACCAGAGCGCGATCGCCCAGATCCACAACTACCTGACGGACGCCCAAGCGGCCCCGCAACTGGCAGCGTTCCTGACGGCGCTGGCGGACCCTGCATCTCCGGCGCCGGTGATCGCCGGCGGTCCCCCGGACGTCGACTCGATGCTGGGCGGCGGCGCAACCCTGTGCTCGGACGCGGAAAACCCGCACGACCCGGCGGTCTGGGCAGGCTACGCCCGTGCGGCCGACCGCATCGGCCGCGGCTTCGGCCCGTACGACGTCTACAAGACACTGCCGTGCGCGAGCTGGGACGTCACGGACACGGGCCGCTACACCGGCCCGTGGAACCACCCGACGGCGCCGATCCTCCTGCTGGCGAACAGGCAGGGCGACCTGGAAACCCCGTACGACGGAGCGCAGCGAACGGAGAAGCTGCTGGCGAACGCGCGCCTGCTGACCCTCGACACATACGGCCACGGCTCCCGCGGCAAGAGCGCGTGTGTCGACAAGTCGCTGGACACGTACTTCCTGACGGGCGCGCTCCCGGCGCGGGGCACGGTCTGCTTGCCGGACAAGGGCCCGTTCGGCTGACCACCTCGTGAGTGGGAAACAGTGTTCTAACACTGTTTCCCACTCACGACCCGTCTCAGTCCACCAGTGCTTGGTAAACCAGCTGCCGCAGCTGGGGCCGCAGCCGATAGGTGCTCGAAGGCAGCAGCTGCGTGTAGAACCCCACCGTGATGTCCTCCTCCGGGTCCACCCAGAACGCGGTGGAAGCCGCGCCGCCCCAGGCGAACTCCCCGGCAGAAGCCAGAGTCCGGGCCTTCACCGGGTCCTCCAAGACCGAGAAGCCCAGACCGAAACCGTGGCCGTCGAAGGGCATCTCCGCGAACAGCGGCCGGCCGTACGCCTCCAGGTCCACGTGGCCCGGCAGGTGGTTGCTCGCCATCAGCGACACCGTTCGCGGGGACAGCAGCCGGACGTCGTCCAGTACCCCGCCGTTCAGCAGCATCTCCGTGAAACGCCAGTAGTCCGCGGCCGACGACACCAGGCCGCCGCCGCCCGAGAGGCACGAGGGGCGGGACTTGCCCAGCGCTCCGAACGCGTCGTTGCGCGCGATGCCGCCGGTGGCGGGGTCCGGGATGTACAGCGCGGCCAGGCGATCGGTGTCCGTCGTGAAGAAGCCCGTGTCCGTCATGCCCAGCGGGCCGAAGATGCGCGACCGGAAGAACTCGTCCAGCGGCTGCCCCGACACCACCTCGACGACGCGGCCCAGGACGTCCGTCGCGATCGAGTAGTTCCACTCCGCCCCGGGCTGGAACAGCAGCGGCAGCTTCGCCCACTGCTCGGAACACGCGGCCAGATCCAGGCCCGGCGGTGTGCCCCATTCGAAGCCCGCCGCGCGGTAGATCGCGTCCACCGGGTGGCCGTGGTGGAAGCCGTACGTCAGGCCCGCCGTGTGCGTCAGCAGGTGCCACACCCGGATCGGGCCCGTCGCCGGTTCGGTCAGCGGCTTGAGCGCCGAACCCTTGACGTACACCTGGGGCGACGCGAACTCCGGCAGCCACTGCGAGATCGGGTCGTCCAGTTCGAGCAGGCCCTCTTCGGCGAGGATCATCGCGGCGACCGACGTGATCGGCTTGGTCATCGAGAAGATCCGCCAGAGCGTGTCCGGCTCGACCGGCAGCCCGGCCTCGACGTCCCGCTGCCCGCCGCTGCCGACGTGCACCAGCTTGCCGTGCCTGCTCACCACCGCGAGCCAGCCCGGCAACCGTCCATTGTCGACATAGCGGGCGAAGTGGTCGTCGATCCGCTTCAGCCGCGCCGCGTCGAAGCCGGCTTCGGCCGGGTCGACGTCCACCTTGAGTTCCATGCAGCGAGGTTACTTCTCCCGCGCGCGCTCGGCCGCTTTCTCTTCGCGCCAGGCTTCGTCGTCCTTGCCGACGCGCCAGTAGCCCGAGATCGACAGCAGCTCACGCCGCACGCCACGCTCGTCGAGCAGATACCGGCGCAGCTCCCGGACGAAGCCCGCCTCACCGTGCACGAACGCCTGGACGACGCCTTCGCGCCACGGCAGCGCCCGCACCGCCGAGGCGACGTCGCCGCCCGCCGCGCGGTGCAGCCAGGTGATCTGCGCGTCCGCCTTCGTGACCAGCGCCTGCTGTTCGCTCTCGTCCTCGACCAGGATCACGGCCTGCGCCGGAACGCCGGGCGGGAGCGCTTCGAGCGACGCCGCGATGGCCGGCAGGGCGCTCTCGTCACCGGCCAGGAGGTGCCAGTCGGCCTCCGCGCCCGGCGCGTACGCCCCGCCAGGACCGGACAGCAGCAGCTCGTCACCCGGCTTCGCCGCGGCCGCCCACGGGCCGGCGATGCCCTCGTCGCCGTGGTGGACGAAGTCGAAGACCAGCTCGCCGGCCTGCGGGTCGAACCCCCGCACGGTGTAGGACCGCATCCGCGGCCACTGCTCGCGCGGCAGGGTGGCCCGGATCTCCTGGACGTCGAACGGTTCCGGGTACGCGACGCCGGGCACCTTGAACAGCACCTTCACGTAGGCGTCGGTGAACGCGTTGGGCGCGAAGTCCTTGATGCCGTCACCGCCCGCGACGATCCGGATCATGTGCGGGGTGAGGCGCTCGGTGCGCAGCACACGCAGCTTCACCGCGGGCCGTCCGGACCGGCGGGGTGCTTCGGCCATCGGCCATCTCCTTGCTCCGTACTAAGGCTTGCCTAACTCACCCTACGCGCCAGAAGCGCATCCGGGCCATCGGGCCGCCCCAGTTCTTCCAGCAGCCGAGCGAAAGCGTCAGCCGTGCGCGCCCGGAACCCGAGGAAGAACCGGTTGGCCAGCGGCACGCCCCACCGCCCCCGGGAAGCCGCGTTGACCACCCGGTGCTCGACACGCGCCCCGCCCGGATCGGCGGTCACGCGGTACTCGCCGCGGTACCACCAGCCGCCCTGCACGGCGACGAAACCGCGATCGGCGTCGACCTCCACGCGCATCGGATACCCGCCCGAAGTCAGCCGCACACGCAGCCGCTCGAACACCTCACCCGGCGGCCGGGGCACCACCCCGGCCGCCTCCGCAAGCGCTTTCACCCGCGCGGATCCGCGACGCGGGTGTTCTGGAACGCCGTGATCAGCCACTCGCCGCCTTCCTCGACCAGCACGAAGCTGACGGTGGATTCGCGGCCCGCGTCGGCGGTCTCACCCCCGCCGAGCGAGGAGCCGCCGCCCACCACGGCGACGGCGACGTCCGGGCGGACGAACCGCACCTTGGTCTCGGCGCCGAGGTTCCCGGTCAGCTTCGAGCCCTTCAGCGGCCCTTCGAAGAGCGCGCGGTGGCCGCTCTCGATCGCGGCCCGGCCGGGCATGTTCAGCCCGAAGAAGGTGATGTAGTCCGCGTCCTCGGTGAAGAGGCGGCCGTACGCGGTGGCGTCGCCGTCGTTCCAGGCGCGGGTGAGCCGGTCCAGCACGGCGCGGACGTCGGTATCCACGGTGGTCGTGGTCATGGGATCCCCTTTGTCGAACGCTGTTCGTCTTACGAACACCGTTCTACATACGAACGCCGTTCGCGTCAAGTACAGTGTTCGTGACGTCCGTGAACAGGAGGTGCTCGTTGACCGTTCCCCCGCCGCCGTGGCGCCGGGCCCCGCGCCGTCGCGCCGCGAAGCCCGCGCTCTCGCAGGAGCTCGTCGTGAAGACGGCGCTGGAGATCCTGGCGAAGGAGGGTTTCGACGCGGTGACCATGCGCCGGGTCGCGCAGGAGCTGGAGACGGGACCCGCGTCGCTCTACGCGCACGTGTCGAACAAGGACGAGCTGGCGGAGCTGATGCTCGACGCCGTCCTGGGCGACCTGCCGCTGCCGGAGCCCGACCCGGCGCGCTGGGACGAGCAGGTGAAGGACCTGGTGCACGCGCAGATCGACGCGATGGTCGCGCACCCGGGCATCGCGCGGGTGGCGTGGAACATCGCGGTGCCGGTCAATCCCAGCTCACTGCACCAGGGCGAAGCGATGCTCAAGCTGCTTCGCGCGGGCGGACTGGACCTCAAGCAGGCGAGCTTCGCCGGTGACGCGCTTTCGCTCTACGCCAAGGCGTACGCGTACGAAGCGAGCGGCTGGACGTGGGGCGAGATCGACGCCGACGACGTCTCCGAGCGCGGCGAGCAGATGCTGGCGTACATGCAGTCCCTGCCGGCCGACGCGTTCCCGAACATGCTGCGGATGGGCGAGTTCTTCACCGAAGAGACCGCCACCGAGCGGCTGGACTTCGCACTCGACGTGTTCCTGGCCGGCCTGAAGGTGGTCGCGGCCAGGAACACGTGAGGGTTCAGGGCACCAGGACGATCTTGCCGCGCGTGTGGCGCTGGGCCAGCTCGCGGTAGGCGTCCTGCACCTCGGCCAGCGGGTACACGCTCGCGACGGGCACCTCCAGCAGGCCCTTGGCGATCAGGGTCGCCAGCTCGCGCAGGACGTCCGCCGTCGACGCGGCCATGCTGCCCTCGGCCTTGACGTTGTACTTCTCCGCCGCGGCGAAGTCGATGATCGTGTTGATCCGGCCCGCGTACACGCCGAGCCGCAGCGCCAGGTCGACGTAACCGTCGCCGTAGGTGTCGATGAACGCGTGGACGCCGTCCGGCGCGGCCTTCTCGATCCGCTCCTCGACGCCCTCACCGTACTCGACCGGCACCACGTCGAGCTCGCGCAGCCACGCGTGGTTCGCTTCGCTCGCGAGGCCGATCACGGTGGCACCGGACAGCTTCGCCAGCTGGACGGCCAGCGAGCCGACGCCGCCCGCGGCCCCCGAGACGACGACCGTCTCGCCTTCGCGCGGGTAGACCGCGCGCACCGCGGCGTAGGCGGTGGCGCCGGCGACGTACAGCGAACCGGCCGCCTCCCACGACACGCCGTCGGGACGCGGCGTCAGGTTCTCCGCCGGCGCCACGACGAACTCCGCCTGGCTGGACCGGTCGTGGACGAAGCCGATGACCTCGTCGCCGACCTCGATCTCCTCGACGCCTTCACCGAGTTCGGCGACCACACCCGCGAAGTCACTGCCCTGCCCTGACGGGAAGGTCGCCGGCCAGCGGTCGTGCAGCAGGCCGCGTCTGATCGAGATCTCTCCCGGGTTGATCCCGGCCGCGCGGACCTCGACGAGCACCTGGCCCGGTCCGGGCGCCGGGCGCGGGACGTCTTCCACCCGCAGGACGTCCACATCGCCGTACTCGCCGAACCTGATCGCGCGCGCCATGGCCCCTCCTCCAACGTCGTTGCTTGATGCAAGTAACGACGTGGGCCGGAGATTTATGCCCGGGAGGACCGGCGGCCGGTTCGCCGGCGGGCCGCGCCGTCGAGCAGTTCGGCCACGGTCCGGCGAGCCGGGACGGGAACAGCCGGGGCCTGCGCCGCGATCGCGAGCAGGTCGTCGTCGAGGCGGAGGAAGCCGGCCAGTGCCCGCTGCGCCGCGGTCAGCGAGCCGAGCCCCGGCGGAACCGGTGGTTCGAGATCGCCGTCGGCGGCACGGTCGAAGGCCTCTTCGTCGCGTTCCCAGTTGCCGTAGGCCGCCAGCCAGGCGAGGTAGAGCGGCCGGAGATCTCCGCCGGCGAGCTCGGCGCGAACTCCGGCGATCTCCGGCAGCAGGGTGTCGGGGTCGTAGTCGATGTCGTCGGCGTCGTCCTCGCTGATGAAGTCGACCACGACGAACTCGCCCACGTGTCCGGCGTGGAGGTAGCCGTCCACCTGGTGATCCTCGACGACGCCGGGATCGAGCAGCGCACCCGGCAGGCGGAGCATCACGCGGCGGGTACCCCAGTCGGCCAGGTACAGGTGCGCGTCGTAGTAGCGCTCGACCAGCAGGTGCGGATCGCCCTGGAAATCTCCCCAGTGGTAGTCGTTGACGAAGCTGGTGGCGGTGATCGTCGCCCGCGTGGACAGCGACCGGACCGCGGCTTGTTCCGCATCGCTCAGCGGGCGGTCGATCGCCAGGAACTCGTAGTACTGGTACTCGCTCATCACCCGTCCGTTTCCTCCGTGACGACGAACGGCCGCGCCCGGAAACCCGGCCCGGCCAGGTCGACCGCGTCGCGGTCCCAGGCGCTCATTTCCCCGATCCGCCACCGGCCGAGCACCACCACCGGCTCAGCCCGCGAGCCGGCGGACGACACCGTCGGCCAGGAGGCGTCCGCGATCGGTCAGCACCGCGCGGCCGCGGGAGTCCAGAGCGGACGGGTCGAGCAGGCCCTCGGCCGCCGCCGCGCGGGCTTCGGCCAGGCCCGGTGCGTCCAGGACGTCGAGCGGGAGTCCTTCGGCGACGCGGAGTTCGAGCATGATCCGTTCGAGGTGCTGGTCGTCGTCGGTGAGTACCTCGCGCCCGCCCGCGGGCGAGTCCCCCGCGGCCAGCAGCGCCGCGTAGCGCGCCGGGTGCTTGACGTTCCACCAGCGCACCCCGCCGACGTGGCTGTGCGCGCCCGGACCGGCGCCCCACCAGTCGTCACCGCGCCAGTAGGCGAGGTTGTGGCGGCAGCGGGCGGCGTCGGTCGCGGCCCAGTTCGACACCTCGTACCAGCGCAGGCCGGCCGCCGACAGGGTCGCGTCGATCATCTCGTAGTCCGCGGCCAGCACGTCGTCGTCCGGTGCCGGCAGCTCGCCGCGGCGCACCCGGCGGGCAAGCGCCGTGCCCTCCTCGACGATCAGCGCGTACGCCGAAACGTGGTCGACCCCGGCGGCCAGCACGGCCTCCAGCGTCGCCCGCAGGTCCTCGCTCCGCTCGCCGGGCGTGCCGTAGATCACGTCCAGGTTCACGTGCTCGAACCCGGCCGCGCGCGCTTCGGCGGCGGCCTTCACCGGACGCCCGGGCGTGTGCACGCGGTCGAGGATCTTGAGCACGTGCTGCGCCGCGGACTGCATGCCCAGCGACACCCGCGTGTAGCCCGCCTCCCGGATCCCGGCGAAGAACTCCGGCGAGGTCGACTCCGGGTTCGACTCGGTCGTCACCTCGGCCCCGGGTGCCAGGCCGAAGACGTCGCGGACGGCGTCGAGCACCGACTTCAGGCCGTCCGCGCCGAGCAGCGACGGCGTGCCGCCACCCACGAAGACCGTCTCCGCGGTGGGCGGCACGACCAGCACGCGCGCGGCCAGCTCCAGCTCGCGGCGCAGGCCTTCCAGCCACGACTCCGGCGACGAGCCGGAGTCCAGCTCGCCCGCGGTGTAGGTGTTGAAGTCGCAGTAGCCGCACCGGGTAGCGCAGAACGGGACGTGCACGTAGACGCCGAACGCTCTGCTGCCGAGGCCCTTCAGCGCGCTTTCCGGCAACGCCGGGTCGATCGGTGTGGCGGGGTCGGGACGCAGCACGGGCACCCCCCGATTGTCCACCCCGCCACGGCCGAGGCTCGGTCGGGTTAACGCCGCTTACGAAGCCGGCGCGTTCGCCGCCGCCCACTCCGGGTCGGCCGGGATCATCTCGATGACGTCGAGCAGCACGCCGTTCGGGTCCGCGACGTAGAAGTGCCGCTGCCCGTAGACCTCGTCGACGACCGGCGTCACCAGCTCGACGCCGGCCTCGGACAAGCGCCGGGCCTCGGCCGCGGCGTCTTCCACGACGAGCCCGAACATCAGCCCGGCCGTCTCCCGCGCCCGGTAGCCCGCCGGCACGGACTCGTGCCCTCGCTGCACGAAGCTGATCTCGTAGCCGGGCGCCCCGGCGTTGACGCTGGCGAACCAGCCGAGCTCGACCGTGACGGCCAGCCCGACGACGTCCGCGTAGAAGCGGGTGGTCGCGGCGACGTCGTCGACCAGGTACCCCGCCCCGAACCCCTTGACCTGCATCCCCGGACCCTCTCGTTCAAACCACTGTGTTCGTAGTACTCTAATCGTAGTGGTTTAAATCGGGCAAGGAGGACTTCGCGTGCGGCAGAACACGGAACGGCGGACCGCGCTGACCGACGCGGCCGTCGAAGTGCTGGCCCGGGACGGCGCGCGCGGGCTCACCTACCGCGCGGTCGACACCGAGGCCGGGGTCCCGCCGGGGACCACGTCCAACTACTTCCGCGACCGCGACCGGCTGCTGGCCGAGGCCGGCGAACGGGTGCACGTCCGGCTCGCGGCGGCGGACGAGGTCCTGGCCGACCCGCGCTCGGAACCGCCGTCGACGGACCGGGTCACCGCGCTGCTCGGCGACCTGATGACCCGGCTGACCACCCGCCGCAGCGCCTACCTCGCCCTGCTGGAGCTGCGGCTGGAGGCGAACCGGCGGCCGGAGCTGGCGGCGGCGCTCACCGCGACCGTGCGCGAGAGCTTCGAGCTCAGCGTCGGGTTCCACGAAGCCGCCGGGCTGCCCGGCGGGCGTGACGAGGTCCTGTTGCTCTATCTGGCCCTGACCGGGCTGACCGTCGAGCGGTTGACACTGCCCGAGGCGTTCTCCGGGTACTCGGACGCGCAGGTGGTGGGCCTGCTGATCGACCGCATTCTCCCTGGCTAGTGACCCTTCTCCCACCATCCGGGCGCCGCTGGACCACATTGTGGACGCGTGGCACGCTGAGCGCGTGACTTCTGCCGGTGTTCTCCTCGTGGCGCGCCGCCACGTCGACCTCCTGCGGGTCGCCAGTGCCCTCTGCGTGCCCGTTCGCTGACGCCCGATCACCACCACCTGCCACGAATTTCGGACAGCGGGCGCCGGAGGGACTGTGTCTTCGCGTCCTCCGGTGCCACGAAAAGCCTCTCGGAGGACGCCCCCATGGCCTCGCCCACGCGTGACACCCCCGCCCGCCCCGCGCGCGTCAAGCAGAAGCGCGGCGAAGGGCAGTGGGCGCTCGGTTACCGGGAGCCGCTGAACCCGAACGAGCGGTCCAAGAAGGACGACAACCCGCTGAACGTGCGGGCGCGGATCGAGAACATCTACGCCCACCGCGGGTTCGACGCGATCGACCCCGGTGACCTGCGCGGCCGGTTCCGCTGGTTCGGCCTCTACACCCAGCGCAAGCCCGGCATCGACGGCGGCCGCACCGCGACGCTGGAGCCGGAGGAGCTGGACGACCGCTACTTCATGCTGCGCGTCCGGCTCGACGGCGGCGCGCTGACCACCGAGCAGCTCACGGTGCTCGGCGAGATCTCCCAGACGCACGCGCGGGACACCGCCGACATCACCGACCGGCAGAACATCCAGTACCACTGGATCCAGATCGAGGACGTGCCGACGATCTGGGACAAGCTCGAGAAGTCCGGCATGACCACGATGGAAGCCTGCGGCGACAGCCCGCGCGTCATCCTCGGCTCGCCGGTCGCGGGCATCGCCGCCGACGAGGTGATCGACGGCACGCCGGCGATCGAGGAGATCAAGCGCCGCTACATCGGCGACCCGGCGTACTCGAACCTGCCGCGCAAGTTCAAGACCGCCATCTCCGGCCAGTCCGACGTCGCGCACGAGATCCACGACATCGCGTTCGTCGGGGTGAACCACCCCGAGCACGGCCCCGGCTTCGACCTCTGGGTCGGCGGCGGCCTGTCCACCAACCCGATGATCGGGCAGCGCCTCGGCGCCTGGATCCCGCGCGACGAGGTCCCGGACGTCTGGGAAGGCGTCATCTCGATCTTCCGCGACTACGGCTACCGGCGGCTGCGCGCCCGCGCCCGGATCAAGTTCCTGGTCAAGGACTGGGGTGCCGAGAAGTTCCGCCAGGTCCTGCAGGACGAGTACCTCAAGCGCGAGCTGATCGACGGCCCGGCCCCGGAGACGCCCGCGCAGCCGATCGACCACGTCGGCGTGCACCCGCAGGTCGACGGCAAGTTCTACGTCGGCGCGGCACCGATCGCCGGGCGCGTCTCGGGCGGCACGCTCGTCGCCGTCGCCCAGGCCGCCGAGCGGGCGGGGTCGCAGCGGGTCCGGCTCACGCCGCAGCAGAAGCTCGTCGTGCTCGACGTCCCCGAAGAACGGGTGCCGGCGCTGCAGGCGGAGCTGGCCGAGCTGGGCCTCGACACCAAGCCGTCGCCGTGGCGGCGCGGCGTGATGGCCTGCACCGGGCTGGAGTTCTGCAAGCTCGCCATCGTCGAGACGAAGGCCCGGGCGCAGCAGCTGGTCGCCGACCTGGAGAAGTCGCTCGCCGACATCCAGGCCCAGCTGGACACCCCGGTCAGCGTGCACCTCAACGGCTGCCCCAACTCCTGCGCGCGGATCCAGACCGCGGACATCGGCCTCAAGGGCCAGATCGTCACCGACGCCGACGGCAACCAGGTCGAGGGCTTCCAGGTGCACCTCGGCGGCGGCCTGGGCCTCGACGCCGGGTTCGGGCGGAAGCTGCGCGGCCACAAGGTGACCGCGTCGGAACTGACCGGGTACGTCGAACGCGTCGTGCGCGCCTACATCGCCGGACGTGAGCCCGGCGAACGCTTCCCGCAGTGGGCCGCGCGCGCCGAAGAGAGCGTCCTGCAGTGACGTCCACCGAGCGAGCGACGCCGTTCTACTGCCCGTACTGCGGCGACGAGGACCTGCGCCCGGAAGAGAACGGCGGCTGGCTGTGTTCCGCCTGTCGCCGGGTTTTCTCGGTGAAGTTCCTCGGACTGTCCCTTCCGGAGGTGTCCCGATGACCGCCACAGCCGACTACAAGACCCTCGCCGAACGCGCTTCGAAGGAGCTCGCGGACGCGACCGCGGACGAGGCGATCCGCTGGACCGTCGACACGTTCGGCGACGACTTCATCGTCGCGTCCAACATGCAGGACGCCGTGCTGATCGACCTCGCCACGAAGGCGAAGTCCGATGTGGACGTTCTGTTCCTGGAGACCGGTTACCACTTCCCGGAGACGATCGGCACGCGCGACGCGGTGCAGGCCGTCTACCCGAACGTGCGCATCGTCAACGCGCAGGCCGAGCAGAGCGTCGCCGAGCAGGACGCCGAGTACGGCGCGAAGCTGCACGACCGCGACCCGACGCTGTGCTGCAACCTGCGCAAGGTCGTGCCGCTGCGCAAGACGCTGGCCGGCTACTCGGCGTGGGTCACCGGCGTCCGCCGGGTGGACGCGCCGACCCGCGCGAACACCCCGATCGTCACCTGGGACGACCGCAACGGCCTGGTGAAGATCAACCCGATCGCGGCGTGGACCGACGACGAGTTCAACGGCTACATCCACGAGCACGGGATCCTCGAGAACCCGCTGGTCTCGATCGGCTACCTCTCGATCGGCTGCGCGCCCTGCACGGCCCGCGTGGCACCGGGCCAGGACCCGCGCAGCGGCCGCTGGGCGGGCCAGTCGAAGACCGAGTGCGGACTGCACGGCTGATGTCAGACACCGAGGGACGCATGACGACACTGGAACCAGCGGCCGACGCGGCACAGGACAACCTGGCCGCGCTCGAATCCGAAGCCATCCACATCTTCCGGGAGGTGGCCGGCGAGTTCGACCGCCCGGTGATCCTCTTCTCTGGCGGCAAGGACTCGACGCTGCTGCTGCACCTGGCGATCAAGGCGTTCTGGCCGGCGCCGGTGCCGTTCCCGCTGCTGCACGTCGACACCGGGCACAACTTCGACGAGGTCATCGAGTTCCGCGACCGCGTCGTCGAGCAGCACGGGCTGCGCCTGGTCGTCGCGAAGGTCCAGGACTGGATCGACGACGGACGCCTGGAGGAACGCGCCGACGGCATGCGGAACCCGTTGCAGACCACGCCGTTGCTCGACACGATCTCGGAGAACAGGTTCGACGCCGTGTTCGGCGGCGGCCGCCGTGACGAGGAGCGCGCCCGGGCCAAGGAGCGGATCTTCAGCCTCCGCAACGCCTTCGGCCAGTGGGAGCCGCGTCGCCAGCGTCCCGAGCTGTGGAACCTCTACAACGGACGGCACCGCCCGGGCGAGCAGGTCCGTGTCTTCCCGCTGTCCAACTGGACCGAGGCGGACGTCTGGAACTACATCGCCCGCGAGAAGGTCGAGCTGCCGTCGATCTACTACGCGCACCGGCGCGAGGTGTACCTGCGCGACGGCATGTGGCTGGCCGAAGGCCCGTGGGGCGGACCGCGGCCGGGTGAAGACGTCCGCGAACGGACCGTGCGCTACCGGACTGTCGGCGACGGCTCGTGCACCGGCGCGATCGAGTCCACCGCGAGCACCGTCGAAGAGGTCATCGCCGAGGTGTCCGCCTCGCGGCTCACCGAGCGCGGCGCGACCCGCGCCGACGACCGGATGTCCGAGGCGGCCATGGAAGACCGCAAGCGTGAGGGGTACTTCTGATGTCCAGCCTACTGCGGCTCGCGACGGCGGGCAGCGTCGACGACGGCAAGTCCACGCTCGTCGGGCGCCTGCTCTACGACACGAAGTCCGTGCTGGCCGACCAGCTGGACGCCGTCACGCGCGCGTCCGTCGACAAGGGACTGTCCACACCGGACCTGTCCCTGCTCGTCGACGGCCTGCGCTCGGAACGCGAGCAGGGCATCACCATCGACGTCGCCTACCGCTACTTCGCGACGCCCAAGCGGTCGTTCGTGCTGGCCGACACGCCGGGGCACGTGCAGTACACGCGCAACACGGTGACCGGTGCGTCGACCGCGCAGCTGGCCGTGCTGCTGGTCGACGCGCGCAAGGGCGTCATCGAGCAGACGCGACGGCACGCGGCCGTGCTGGCGCTGCTCGGCGTGCCGCAGCTGGTGCTGGCGGTGAACAAGATCGACCTCGTCGGCTACGACGAGGCGACGTTCACCGTGATCGCGAAGGAGTTCGCCACCCACGCCGAGACGCTGGGCTACGCGCGCGGTTCGGTGCTCGCGATCCCGGTGTCGGCGCTGGAGGGCGACAACGTCGCGACGCGCTCCGACCGGACGCCGTGGTACTCCGGGCCGAGCCTGCTGGAGCACCTGGAAGACGTGCCGGTCGCGCCGGACCCGCACGACTCGGCGCTGCGGTTCCCGGTGCAGTACGTCATCCGGCCGCGCACGCCCGAGTACCCGGACTACCGCGGTTACGCGGGCCAGATCGCCGCGGGCACCGTGCGCCCGGGTGACGAGATCGTCGTGCTGCCGCAAGGGATCCGCAGCCGCGTCGAGCGGATCGACACCGCCGACGGCCCGCTCGAAGAGGCGGGTTCCGGGACGTCGGTGACGCTCTTGCTGGCCGACGACATCGACATCTCCCGCGGCGACCTGATCGCGGCCGCGGACTCGCCGCCGGAGGTGACCGACGAGATCACCGGCACGCTGTGCTGGCTCTCGTCGAAGCCGCTCAAGCCGGGCGCGCGGGTGCTGGTCAAGCACGGCGCGCGCACGGTGCAGGCGCTGGTCGGCGAGCTGCACGCACGGTTCGACGAGCAGAAGCTGGCCAGCGTCGCCGCGCCGGGTTCGCTGGAGCTGAACGACATCGGGCTGGTCACCTTGACGCTGGCCGAGGAGCTGAGCGTCGACGACTACGGCGTCAGCCCGCGCACCGGCGCGTTCCTGGTGATCGACCCGAAGGACGGCGACACCCTGGCCGCCGGGCTGGTGGGTGAGCGGTTCTCGTGACGCCTCCCCTGGTCGCCGTCGCGCACGGCAGCCGCGACCCCCGCTCGGCCGCGACCGTGCGGGCGCTCGTCGACGTCGTGCGTGACCGGGCGCCGGGTCTTTCGGTGCACGAGTCCTTTTTGGACCTCTCGACGCCCCGGGTCACGGATGTCCTGCGGGAGCTGTACGCGGCCGGGCACCGGACGGCGGTCGTGGTGCCGCTGCTGCTGGGTACCGCGTTCCACGCCCGCGTAGACCTCCCGGCGCTGGTGTCCTCGGTGACCGCCGAATGCCCCGGTTTCCGCGTCCAGGTGTCGGACGTGCTCGGCGCGGACCCGGCGGCGTTGGAAGCGGTCGCCCTGGACCGGCTTTCGTCGGCCCCGCGCCGGCGCGGCACGGGTGTGCTGCTGAGCGCGGTGGGTTCGTCCAACGCGTCGGCGAACGCCGCCGTGGCCGGCCTGGCCGCGCGCTGGGAGTCGCGGCTCGGGCTCCCGGTGACCGAGGCGTTCGCTTCGGCGGCGCAGCCCGACATCCCCGCGGCCGCCGCGCAGCTGTGGGAGCGCGGGGTGAAACACCTGGTCGTGGCGTCGTGGTTCCTGGCGCCGGGGCTGCTGCCGGACCGGATCGCCCGGCTGGCCCGCGAGGCGGACCCCGGCGCGTTCATCGCGGCACCGCTGGCGGACGACCCGCGCGTCGCGGACGCCGTGATCGGCCGCTACGCCACCGCGGTCACCGAGCTGCTGCGCGCCGGAGCCCACGTCTAGACCACTCTCGGTGGTCCGGAACGATCATGCGCGAAGATCACCACCGCCAAAAGGCGAGTCTTATTCACATTTCCGTTACCCACGGTGCCTGGGAACGGTAAATCCTTGACGGTCTACTTAACTTGCCGGTAACTATCTAAGCGCTGCGCAGCTCTCTTTACTCCCCTCCAAAACCGCAGGTAGGTGGATACAGATGAAAGCGCTTCACTTTTCCCGGCTGGCTGCTCTGACCGCGGCCGCGGTTCTTCCGCTGGCCCTCGCCGTCCCGGCCCAAGCGGCCACCACCACCATCGCCTTCGACTGCCAGGCCGACGCCCCGATCATCGGGCCGCAGCAGGTGTCGCTGAACCAGGACGCCGACGTCACCGCGCCCGCGACCGTCGCGCCCGGCGGCGCCTTCGACGTCGTCATCGACCCGGCGCCGAACGAGGTGCCCGGTGAGGTCAGCGGGAACACCGTGAAGAACATCAACACCTTCGCGCTGAAGTTCCCGATCCCCGCGAACTCGACCTTCGTCAGCGCCGACCTGGCCGGCGGCTCCGGCCTCGGCGCCACCGCTCCGACGATCGCCGTCGCGAACGGCGTCGCGACCCTGAGCTTCCCCGGCCCGATCGCCGGCGGCGCCACCTTCGAGCTGCCGACCATCACCGCGCACCTGACCGCGGGCGCGTCCGGCACCATCGAGACGAAGCTGTCCGGCACCGGCTACAGCGACCCCGGCCTGACCTTCAAGGCGGTGGCGGGCACCATCATCGGCGACCTCACCGCGCCCACCTCCTGCTTCCCCAACCCCAGCCCGGTCTTCACGACGACGACCATCGGCTGACCACCGCGTGAAACGGCCACCCCGCGGACGGCGAACCGTCCGTAGGGTGGCCGCATGGGGTACGAACTCGCAGAAGTGAACATCAGCCGGATGAAGACACCGCTCGACGACCCGTCCTTCAAGGACTTCGTCGACGGGCTCGAACCCGTCAACGCCCTCGCCGACGCCGCGCCGGGTTTCGTGTGGCGCCTGCAGACCGAGGACGGCGACGCGACCTCGATCCACGCCTTCGAATGGGACGTCCGCGGCACGTCCGGGATCCTCATCAACATGTCCGTCTGGACGTCGGTGGACACGCTGGCGGCCTTCGTCTACTCCCCCGGGCACCTGGCGATCATGAAGCGGCGACGCGAGTGGTTCCACCACGTCAAGGACGTGATGACCGCACTGTGGTGGGTGCCGGCCGGCTACCGGCCGACACCCGCCGACGCCGAGGAGAAGATCCGGCACCTGCGCGCCCACGGGCCGACGCCCGAGGTGTTCACGCTGAAGCAGCACTTCCCCGCCCCGGACGCGGCCGTCGTCGAAGCCCGCGAAGGCGACCCGGGCTGGCTCTGCCCGGCCTGAGTCAGGGCAGCAGCAGTCCCCAGTAGAGGGCCCACGGCAGGAAGGCGACACCGGCGGCCACCGGGAGCACCCGGCGGCCGGCCGGTTTCGCCACCGTGAAGCCGAACACCACCACCGTCGCGACGGCCAGGGCCTGCAGGGCCAGCCACGGCAGCGGACGGCCGAGCAGCACCGGCCCGAAGTCCTTCATCCCCGACGCCTGCGCCCAGCCGAGCAGGCCGAGGAACCCGGCGACGGTCACCAGGCCCAGCCCGCCCAGCCAGCGGGCCCGCCGGACCAGCGCGGCCACGAACCCGGCGAGCAGCACCAGCAGCACGATTCCCTGGGCCCACACCGATTCCCACCACGCCAGGGGTACGAGCGGCTCGGTCGGCCGCTGGGTGAACGACGGCGTCTCGACGTGCACGCCGTGCCGGTCGGCCAGCCACGCCGTGACGGCCGCGGGGTAGCCGGGCACGACGCGCGGCAGCCGGTCGAACCCGGCGTCGGTGGTCGCGTAGAGATCGGGACCGCCGCCGGGGACGAACCGGATGGTGTGGTCCGGGTTCGCGCGCAGAGCGTCGGCGAAGATCCGCGAGCTCTCCACCGGCGCGTGGCTGATGTCGAGGTCGCCCCACAGCGCCAGCATCGGCTGCTTGAGCCGTTCGAGCACCGGCACCGGGTCGTAGTACGCCTCGGGGAACAGCCCGGCGCCGACGGCGAAGCGGGTGCCCTGCACCGGCAACGTCCGCAGCAGCGAACCCGAGATCCCTTGGTGGCGCAGCACGTTGCCCCAGTACCACGACGTCTGACGGCCGCCGCCCATCCCGGCCGAGCCCTCGGTGATCACGTAGGAGACGGCCGGCGAACGCGTGGCGGCCAGGGGCGCGACCCAGCCGCCTTCGCTGACGCCCCAGACGCCGACGTCCGCCGGGTCGACCCCCGGCTGGGCGCGCAGCGCGCCGACGGCCGCGACGAGGTCGTCGGCGAGCACGCCGTAGTCGCGGTTGGTCTTCGAATACCCGGTCGTGCGGCGGTCGTAGACCAGGGTGGTGATGCCGAGACCGGTGAACATCTCGGCCTGCACGCGCAGGTCGTCGCGCACCTGCCAGTCCGAACCGCCCTGCAGGACGATCGCGGACTTCGGCGGCCCGGCCGGGCGGAACACCGTGCCGTGCAACGGGATCCCGCCGGCGCCGGTGAAGGTGAGGTCGTTCGGTGGCTGGGCGGACGCCGTTCCCGGCGTGACCGCGCCCAGCACGAGGACCGCGGCGGCGAGCCGCGATTTGCCCCAGGGCAGCATGAGGTGTTCTCCTTGCTTCGGGAGATCGTGAGCGGTTTTCCGTTTCCTGGGTGCCGAGTGGCCGCTCGGCACCCAGGGCCTTTCCTCGTCAGTCCAGGCCGGCCTCCTCCTCGGCCGGCGCGGGGAACGCGAGCAGCCGCGTCTCGACCCGGCGCGCGTCCGGCGGGGTTTCGCCGTCCGGGCGCTGGTAGCGCCGCAGGAGCGCGAGGTAGGCCTCGAAGAAGTCGGCGAGCTCCTCGAGGTTGACGCGGATGGCGCCGCGCGAGTACGGCACGGCGTCGGCCCATTCGCCCAGCTCCGGCCGTTCCCGCTCGAACCGGTCGTACAGCTCGGTGTCCCCGGCGAGCCAGAGCCGGTGCAGCTCGCCGATCGCGGCCTTCGCCGGGTCGTCCTGGTCGCCGGGCGGCGGCAGGCGGACGTCGTGCTCGACCGCGCGCCACCAGCGCTCCCGGCCGTGTGCCCGCTCCGGGATCTCCGCCACGAAGCCGTTGTCCGCCAGCACGCGCAGGTTGTAGCTGGTGCCGCCGCTGGTGACGCCGAGCTGCTGGGCGAGCGTCGTGGACGTCGCCGGGCCGCCGGCCGTGAGCAGTTCGAGGATCCGCTGGCGCAGCGGGTTCGCGAGGGCCTTCAACGCCTTGAGATCGGCGGTCCGCGGTTCGGGCATACCGCCACCGTAGCCTTGCACGAGTTTTCGTGCACGTATTTTCGTGCAAGTGCCCGGCATCACAGCGGCCGTGCGGCCCCGGGTGTGTAAAGGTGTCGGTCATGGCTGACGAACTGGTGCACTACGACGTGGTGGGCGGCACCGCCACGATCACCTTGGACTCCCCGCACAACCGCAACGCGCTCTCGGCGCAGCTGCGCCGCGAACTGTCGGAATCCCTGGTGAAGGCCGCGGTGGACGACGCCGTGCGCGTGGTCGTGCTGACCCACACCGGGCCGGTGTTCTGCGCGGGGATGGACCTGAAGGAGGCCCGCGGCGCCGGTGCGGGCGACCAGGGCGTCAACGAGTTCCCGAAGATCCTCGAGCAGCTGTGGAGCAGCCCGAAACCGGTCGTCGCGCGGCTGGCCGGGCCCGCGCGGGCCGGCGGCATCGGCATGGTCGCCGCGTGCGACATCGCGGTGGCGGTGCCGGAGGCGACGTTCGCCTTCTCCGAGGTGCGCATCGGCGTCGTCCCGGCGGTCATCTCGCTGACCGTGCTGCCGCGCCTCAACGCGCGCGCCGCACACGAGCTGTTCCTCACCGGCGACACGTTCGACGCGCGCCGCGCGGTCGAGATCGGCCTGCTCAACTCCACCGTCCCGGCCGAGGAACTGGACGGCGAGGTCGCCCGGTTCGTCAAGGCGCTGGCCCAGGGCGGCCCGAACGCGCTGGCCGCCACGAAGGCCCTGCTGAGCCGTCCCCGCCCGGCAACACCGTCGGACGGCTTCGACGACATGCTCGGCCTGTCCGCGAAGTTCTTCGCCAGCGAGGAAGGCCAGGAGGGCATCCTGGCCTTCGCCCAGAAGCGCAAGCCGAACTGGGTGCCGCAGGACTGAAGCGCCCCAATGTGGCGTTGGTTGCGTCCAACGCACCCAATGTGGCGTTCGGTGCATTGGACGCACCGAACGCCACATTGGGGCGCACGGGCCGGGGCGCCGCTCAGGCGTCCGGCAGCACGACCGTGAGCCGCCACGAGCCGGGGCTCGGCCCGAGTGCGCGCTGCGCGTCCGACAGCACGCTGCGGATCGCCAGATAGGTCTTGGGTTCGGCCTTGCGCAGCGCCTCCGAGCCCGGCCAGATCAGCACGTGCTCTCCCGGCGGCAGCCACGACAGGTCGGTCAGGCAGTCGTAGAGCGCGTCGAGGTTGTGGCCGAAGTAGTCCGGAAAGGACAGTGCGTCGGCGAACGCGCTCAGCGTGCTCGCCTTGTCCACGGTCGGCTGCGAATTCACCAGGTGCGGGTACGCGCCGCGCGCGAAGGCCTCTTCGGCGGCGTCCTTCGCCTGTTCTCCGGCGGTCATCGGGCGGGGTCCACGACGACGAACGACGCGTAGTGGTCGCCGGTGTAGAACAGCTCGTGCGCCTGGCCGGAGATCAGCCGTCGCGCGCCGCGGTCGGCGCTGCCCGGCGTCTTCACGGTGTACTCGTGGTAGTAGCCGGATTGCTTGCCGGGCAAGCGCTTCTCCCGGTTCTCGAACACGACGTCGTCGTTGCGGGGGTAGGGGAACGGGCCGCCCGCCTTGATCAGCTTCCACGTGTCGGCCGCCTGCGGCGGCAGCGTGGACAGTCCCTTGACCGGCAGGCCGGAGTCCGTGCCCGGCAGGGCCGAGCCGCCCTTGGCGGGCGCTGCGGACCCGGCGCTCGTGGTGGGAGCCGTCGAGGAGTTCGAGGAGCCGCCGAGGTTGTCCTTGACCAGCCAGCCCCCCAGCACCAGCACGAGGAGCCCGATCAGCGCGGCGGTGATCCGCCTTCGGTTGAACATGGTTCGCGACCCTATGCCGACCCGTCGGACCGGTCGTCGTCACGCCCCGGAGTGAGCCGCTTGGCGAAGAGCCCGACGAGCTTGTCGAGGGCCCAGGCGGCGGCCAGGCACAGTGGCACGACGACCACCATCACCAGCACGAACTGGACCGGGAACCACGCCTGGGCGAGCCACAGCTCGACCCCGTCCCACCAGTCGGCAAGCCCGTTGAACACGGTGTGAGCCTACGCGCGCTCTGCTGCCCCCGCGCCTCAGGGCCTGTAGGTTCCGGGACATGTTCGCCGTGTACGCGCAGGAACCCAATGCCGACAGCCCCTTGGACTCGCTCGTCGTCGGC
Organism: Amycolatopsis sp. NPDC049252; assembly: GCF_043197175.1. Lineage (NCBI taxonomy): Bacteria > Bacillati > Actinomycetota > Actinomycetes > Pseudonocardiales > Pseudonocardiaceae > Amycolatopsis > Amycolatopsis sp. NPDC049252. The sequence continues at coordinate 200,767 of NZ_JBICSQ010000006.1, read as the reverse complement.
GAGCGCCCCGAACCCGACGTGCCGGACGGCTGGGTCCGCGTGCACGTCAAGGCCGCCAGCCTCAACATGCACGACCTCTGGACGCTGCGGGGGGTCGGGATCAAGCCCGACCAGTTCCCGATGATCCTCGGCTGCGACGGCGCCGGCACCCTCGACGACGGCTCCGAGGTCGTCGTCCACTCGGTGATCAACGCGCCGGGCTGGCAGGGTGACGACACCCTCGACCCGAAGCGCACGCTGCTCACCGAGAAGCACCAGGGCACCTTCGCCGACCAGGTCGTCGTGCCGGCCCGCAACGTCGTCCCCAAGCCCGCCGGGCTGAGCTTCGCCGAGGCGGCCACGATGGGCACGGCCTGGCTGACCGCCTACCGGATGCTGTTCGTGAAGTCCGGCCTGCGGCCGGGGCAGACGATGCTCGTGCAGGGCGCCTCCGGCGGCGTCGCGACGGCGCTGGTGCAGCTCGGCCGTGCGGCCGGGTTCCGGGTCTGGGTCACCGGCCGCAGCGAGGAGAAGCGCGCGCTGGCCACGAGCCTCGGCGCGCACCAGGCGTTCGAGTCGGGCGCGCGGCTGCCCGAGCGGGTCGACGCGGTGTTCGAGACCGTCGGGAAGGCGACCTGGTCGCACTCGGTGAAGTCGCTCAAGCCGGGCGGGATCATCGTGGTCTCCGGCTCGACCAGCGGCCCGGACGCGAACGCGGAGCTGCAGCGCGTCTTCTTCCTGCAGCTGCGGGTCTCCGGATCGACCATGGGCACCCGTGACGAGCTCGCCGATCTGCTCGCGTACCTCGACCTGACCGGCGTACGACCGCAGATCGGCGCGGAACTTCCGTTCGCCGAGGCGGCCAAGGGCTTCCAGGCGATGCTCGACGGGGACACCGCCGGGAAGATCGTCTTCACCCGCTGAGCGCTGTGACCTGGGCGGATACGCCCGGAACCCGCCCAGGTCACCGCTTGTACCGGCTAGTTCGTGAATTGTCAACGGACTCTTATCGAGATCTGGTCGTTAGCACCAAAGGTCCACCAGAACTCCACTGTGGCCAGCTAATCTGTAGTCATGACCGCGACGAAGCGGCCCGCTCCGGCTGTACCGGGCGGCCGGCCCAGCAGCGACTCGGACCCCGTCCGGGTCTCCTTCCGGCGCTACGCCGGAGTCCGCACCCGCGTCCTCGAGGTCGGTGAGCCCGTCCCGGCCCCGGAGCAGTCCGCCTCGCGGCGCTCGCTGCGCCGCCGGGCCGCCGCACCGCACGTGCGGCCGTCCGCGCCGAGACTGGTGCTGCTGCACGGTTACTGCGACAGCGCCGACACCTGGCGCCCCGCCCTGGAGCAGCTCGCGGCCGCCGGCGTCCCGGCGATCGCCGTCGACCTCCCCGGGTTCGGGGACGCCCAGCCGCTGCGCCCCGGCCCGATGCTGCCGCAGCTCGACGCGTTCACCACCGCCGTCGTCCGCGAGCAGGCCGTGCTCGGCTCGGTCGTGCTGGCCGGGAATTCCCTGGGCGGCACCATGAGCCTGCGCGCCGCGCAGAACGCCCGGCTGCCGATCTCCGGCGTCGTCTCGATCGCCGCGCCGGGTTTCGTCGACTCGTGGCTGATCCGCACGATGGCGCGCTACCCGCTGCCGCTGCGGCTGTACTCGTCGCTGCCGGTCCCGGTGCCGGGTTTCCTGGTGCGCAAGGTCGCCGAGCAGCTCGTCCCGCGGTTCCTCTACGCCAACGCGGCGTCGGCCGACGCGACCCAGGTGCAGCGCTTCACCGCGCTCTTCCCCGACTACCGCGCCACCAAGAGCCGGCTCGAGCAGGCGCGGCAGCTCGTCGCCGAACTGGCCGACGCCTACCGGCTCGACTCGGTGAAGGTGCCGCTGCTGGTCGTCGCGTGCGGCAAGGACAAGCTCGTCACCGCGGCGTCGGGGCGGCAGCTGCACACGCTGGTGCCGCACAGCAGGCTGCTGGTCCGCGAGGACTGGGGGCACTGCCCGCAGCTGGACGACCCCGAGGAGATCGCCGAGCTGCTCACGTACTTCGCGGCGAGCGCGGTCCGGACCACGCAGGCGAAGCGCGCCGCGGCGAGCGCCGCCGACGGCGTGGCCGAGGACACCGCGGCCGGCTGAGCGCTCGCGCTGTAGCCCGGCGGCGTTGGCGGTAGGTTCCCCCGTTGGGTCCGTGATCCGGGCCGTTCACCGACGTTCGGGAGACGAGAATGTCCGCTCCAGGAGGCCTGGGCAGCAGCTCCGGCATCTTCCGGCGCAAGCCGATCGACCAGATCCCCGACACCTCCGAAGCCGCCGGCCTGAAACGCACTCTGGGCCTGTGGCAGCTGACCGCCATCGGCATCGGCGGCATCATCGGCGCGGGGATCTTCGCCCTCGCCGGCAGCGTCGCGCACGGCGACGACTCGGCGGGCATCCCCGGTGTCGGCCCGGCCGTGCTGATCTCGTTCCTCATCGCCGGCGTCGCCAGCGCCGCGGCCGCGTTCTCCTACGCCGAGTTCGCCGGCCTGATCCCGAAGGCCGGTTCGGCCTACACCTACGGCTACGCCGTGCTCGGCGAGGTCGTCGGCTGGTTCATCGGCTGGGACCTGCTGCTGGAGTACACCGCGATCGTGTCGGTGGTGGCGATCGGCATCTCCGGCTACTTCAGCTTCCTGCTCGGCCAGCTCGGGCTCGACCTGCCGGCGTGGATGCTGGGCGCGCCCGGCACCGGGCCCGGCCACAAGGTCGACCTGTTCGCCGCGCTGCTGTGCCTGCTGATCGCGTACCTGCTCAACCGCGGCATCCGCAGCGCCGCCCGGTTCGAGACGGTGATGGTCGGGATCAAGGTCCTGATCGTGCTGGTCGTCATCCTGGTGGGCTTCTTCTACGTCAAGACCGGCAACTACACGCCGTTCGCCCCGGCCGGCTTCGGCGGCGCGGTCACCGGCGCCGCGACGGTGTTCTTCGCGGTGTTCGGCTACGACGCGATGTCCACCGCGGCCGAGGAGTCGAAGGACGCGCAGCGGCACATGCCGAAGGCGATCATCTACTCGCTGGCCATCTCGATGGTGCTGTACGTGCTGGCCTGCCTGGTGCTGACCGGCATGCAGAAGTACACCGAGATCGACCCGAAGAGCGGCTTCTCGACGGCCTTCAAGTCGGTCGGCCTCGACGGGCTGGCCACCGTGATCGCGATCGGCGCGATCATCGGCATCCTGACGGTGCTGTTCACGTTCCTGATGGGCGCCACCCGCGTCGGCTACTCGATGAGCCGCGACGGCCTGCTCCCGCCGTGGTTCGGCAAGACCCACCCGAAGAGCCAGGTGCCGAGCCGGATGACGTGGATCCTCGGCGGCGCGTCCGCGATCATCGCCGGGGTGCTGCCGATCGGCGAGGCCGCCGAGCTGACGAACATCGGCATCCTGCTCGCGTTCGTCGTGGTCTGCGTCGCGGTGATCGTGCTGCACTACAAGCGGCCGGACCTCAAGCGCACGTTCAAGACGCCGGGCATGCCGGTGGTCCCCGCGATCGGCGTCGTGTTCTCGATCTGGCTGATCACATTCCTGCAGCCGGCGACCTGGATCCGGTTCGCGGTCTGGTTCGTCATCGGCATGATCATCTACTTCGCCTACGGCAAGCGGCACTCCCTGATGAACCGCACCGATTCCGCGCCGCGGGACTAGCGGATCCGGTCGAGGCGTGCGACGGCTTCGCGCGCCTCGACCTTCAGCCGTTCGATGATCACGGCAGCCGAGGCGTCGTACGCGAGCGGATAGGTCTGGCCGGCCCAGAGCGAGATCGCTTCCGGGTCACCGGCTTTCGCCGACGCCTTGCGCACCGGCCCGGCCATCCGGTTGATCTGCGGGTACGCGGCGGGCGCGCCGTCGGACAGCTCGTCCATGAACCGGTTGACCAGCCCGCGCGCCGGGCGTCCGCTGAAGGCACGGGTGAACGCCGTCTCGCGGTCGGCGAGGACCAGGGCCTTGCGGTGCGCCTCGGAGGTGCCCGCCTCGTCCGCGCGCAGGAAGACCGTGCCCAGCTGGGCGGCGGCCGCACCGGCGGCGAGCACGGCCGCGACGTCCGCGCCGTGCACCAGACCGCCGGCTGCGATCAGCGGCACGTCCACGCGGGCGGCGACCAGGCGCAGCAGCGCGAGGGCGCCGTACTCCGCGCCGCCGCCGGGCCGAGCGGCGTCGTCGGTGAACAGCGACCGGTGCCCGCCGGCTTCGAACCCCTGCAGGACGAGCGCGTCGGCGCCGAGATCGGCCGCACGCACGCCGGCTTCGGGCGTGGTGACGGTGACGAGCACCTTGCTGCCGGCCTCGTGCAGCCGCACGACGTCCGACGGCGAAGGGGGCCCGAAGGTGAACGACACCACGGGAACGCGCTTCTCGAGCACGACGTCCAGCTTCGCGGGGTACGCGTCGTCGTCCCACTTCGCTTCGCCGAGCTCGACGTCGTACTCGCGGGCGACGGCGAGCAGGCGCTCGGCGTAGGCCGTGAGGTCGGCGCCGGTGTCCGGCTGCGGGACGAAGACGTTGACGCCGAAGGCACCGGTGGTCAGCTCGGCGGTCCGGTCGATCTGCGCGGCCAGGGCCGCGGGCGTGAGCATCCCGGCCGCGAGGAAGCCGAAGCCGCCGGCCTCGGTCACCGCGGCGACCAGGTCGGGAGTGGTCGGGCCACCGGCCATCGGCGCGGCGATCACCGGGAACGTCAGCTCGTCGAACATGCCTCCGAGCCTAATCGCCCAGTCACGTCTCAGTTCGGCAGCAGCATGGTGTAGAGCTTCTTGATGCGCCCGTCCTCGACGAGGGCGACATCGATCCCCCGTGCCACCGGCGGCGCGCCCGCCGGGCCGAAAGCCCACGCCAGGTGCCCCAGGTCGTGGTTGACCAGCACCGGACCGGCCGCGGAGAACACGAACCCCGGCGACCGGTCCAGCAGGCCCTTGGCCTTGGCGTCCAGTTCGCCGTGCCCGGTCGCCACCCCTTCGGGGTCGGCGAACGTGACGTCGGCCGCATAGGTCGCGGCGATCGCCTTGGCGCGCCGCTCGTCGTCACGTTCGTTGAACACCTGCAGCAGGTTGGCTTCCATCAGCTCGGCCACCGTCGCCATCGCGCACCCCTTTTCCCGAACGGACCGAGCACCACATTACGTGAAACATCACGCAATCGGGATCAGGGGTGGTCCGCCGGCCGGGGCAGGCTGCCGCGCTCGACGAGCGCGTCGAAGACCCGCTCGAGCGAGGTCGCCAGCCGCGCCATCTCACCGGGTTCGAGCGCGTCCAGGAAAGCCTTGCGCACGAACTCGACGTGGTCCGGCGTGGCCTGGCGCAGCGTCTCCCAGCCGGCCTCGGAAAGCACCACGTCGACGGCCCGGCGGTCCTCGGGGTTGGCGCCGGTCTCCACCAGGTCGCGCTCGCGCATCCGCTTCAGGTGGTGCGAAAGCCGGCTACGCTCCCAGCCGATGCGGATCGCGAGGTCGGTGACCCGCATCCGGCCGCCGGGCTCGCTCGTCAGGGCGACCAGAACGTGGTAGTCGGCGAGGGAGATGCCGCTGTCCTCCCGCAGCTGCCGGTTCAGCTCGTACTCCAGGCGGAGGTGCACCTTCATGTACGCGTACCAGACGGCCGTCTCGCCGCCGGAAAGCAGCGCGAACGGCGATCCCGGCTCGAAGTCCCGCGGCACGGCGCGAGCTTAACCACCCGCTTTGGTCTAGACCATCGTCGGCAGAAATGCGACGATCCGGGCAGGCGCGACGGTGAGGTGGCGCCCTTCCTACCAGGAGGACCCGGTGAAGACATCCCGCGCGCGGCGCCTCGGCCGCGCTCTCGCCGTAGTGGCCCTGGTCGGGGCCAGTACGACGGCCGCCCAGCTCACCCCGGTCGCCACGGCGGCCACCCCCGCCCTGCAGTCGATCGTGCCGGTGCCGGTGTCGGTGACCCCGGCGGCCGGGGTCACCTTCCCGCTGGTCGCGACGACGAAGATCGTCACCGAGGCCGGCTCGGCGCCGGCCAAGGACGTCGGCGACTACCTGGGCGGTGTCCTGCGCCGGTCGACCGGCTACGCGCTGCCGGTGTCCGACGCCCCGGCGTCCGTACCCGCGGACAGCATCGCCCTGCTGCTCAGCGGCGCGCCTTCCAGCGTCGGCGCCCAGGGGTACCAGCTGGTGTCGACGGCGTCGTCGGTCACCGTGCGGGCCCAGACAGCGGACGGGCTCTTCGCCGGCGTCCAGACGTTGCGGCAGATGCTGCCCGGCAGCATCGAGAGCGCGACGGCGCAGCCAGGACCGTGGAGCGTCCCGGGCGCGACGATCGTGGACTACCCACGGTTCGGCTACCGCGGTGCGATGCTCGACGTCGCCCGGCACTTCCACCCCGTGTCGACGGTGAAGCGGTACATCGACCAGCTGGCCCAGTACAAGATCAACAACCTGCACCTGCACCTGGCCGACGACCAGGGCTGGCGCATCCAGATCGACAGCTGGCCGCGGCTGGCGACGTACGGCGGCAGCACCCAGGTCGGCGGCGGCGCGGGCGGCTACTACACCAAGGCGCAGTACACGGACATCGTGAACTACGCGCTCTCGCGGCACATCACGGTCATCCCGGAGATCGACATGCCGGGGCACGTGAACGCGGCGCAGGCGTCGTACGCGGAGCTGAACTGCAACGGGGTGGCGCCGGCCCTGCGGACGGACACAGCGGTCGGCTACAGCTCGCTGTGCATCTCGAAGGACGTCACGTACACGTTCATCGCGGACGTCCTGCGCGAGCTGGCGGCCCTGACCCCGGGCCCGTACCTGCACATCGGCGGCGACGAGGCGTCCTCGACGTCGGCGGCGGACTACCTGGCGTTCGTGAACAAGGTCCTCCCCCTGGTGGCGGCCACGGGCAAGACGGCGATCGGCTGGCACGACATCGCGAAAGCTTCCTTGCCCGCGTCGGCTACCCCGCAGTTCTGGGGAACCACCACGTCGGACGCGGGCGTGTCGGCGGCGGTTTCCCGTGGCAGCAAGGTGATCCTGTCGCCGGCGAACAAGGCGTACCTGGACATGAAGTACACCAGTTCAACGCCGATCGGCCTGTCGTGGGCGGGTTACGTCGAGGTCCAGGACGCGTACAACTGGAACCCGGGCGCCTACCTGTCGGGCGTGGGCGAGTCCGCGGTCCGCGGCGTGGAATCCCCGCTGTGGACGGAAACGGTGGTCACCCCGGCGGACATCGACTACCTGGCGTTCCCGAGGTTGGCGGCGCACGCGGAGCTGGGCTGGTCCCCGTGGTCGACGCACGACTGGACGGCGTTCCGCACCCGCCTGGGCGCCCAGGCACCGCGCTGGGTGGCCCAGTCGATCACCTTCTACCGCTCGTCGCAGGTCGCGTGGGACACGGGCGGCACGACCAACCCGGGGACGTGCACGGACCCGGCGTGGAGCGCGTCGCAGGTGTACACGGGCGGCAACGTGGTGTCCCACAACGGCCACAAGTGGACGGCCCAGTGGTGGACCCAGGGCGAGGAGCCGGGAACGACCGGCCAGCGGGGAGTGTGGACCGACAACGGCCCCTGCTGAGCCGGCCCGAGCGCGAGGTCCCCCGCCCTTCCCGGCTGCGCCGCACGGTGATCCGGCGGTGCTGGGCGACCGGTTGAGGGCGCGCTTCAGCCGGCCATGACCGTCGCCGCCAGGGCGATCCGGTGGTCCTTGGTCCACGGTGGGCCGAGCGCCGCGCGGGGGGCGTGCAGGACCTCGTCGGCGCGCGGGCCGAGGATGGCCGCGGACTGGCGTTCCACGTCCTTGGCCTCGTACAGGTGGACCGCCCAGCCTCGGGCTTCGGCCAGTTCGGCCAGGACCTGGCGGTACATCACCGAGTCGGCGCGGGCCTCGTACGGCACCCGGCGCTGGGTGGCGAGGTCGGCCGGGAAATCCGGTGGCCACGCCCTCAGCGACATCGACACGATCGGTTCGGGCAGCTCGGCCGCGAGCCGGTCCAGTTCGGCCGACGCCGCCCGGACCGCCGATGCGCGCACCTTCGCCACCAGGTCCGCCGCGGCGTCGTCGTCGAGGTGCTTGCCGTCGTGGTGGATCGGTGCCGCCGCCATCCCGGGCTCGACCAGCTCGATCCGGCGGCGATCCGCCACCCGGTGGTCGGCCGTCGCCGTCACTGCCACTGCCCACCCGAAGTGGTGCGCGATGCCGAGCCGCATGGACCGAGGTTTCCCCGGCCACTGCGGACAGTCAAGGCCGCACTCCACCCGGTGAAACCGGAACACCGGGCGCGACTACCGGGTTAGCTTGGGGCATGAGCGTTGATCTCGAGCAGGTTCGCACGCTGTCCTTGCAGGAAAACGGCCTCGCCACCGTCTCCACGACGCGCGCCGACGGCACCGTCCATTCCTCCGTGGTCAACGCCGGGGTGTTCGCGGACCCGGTGACCGGTGCGCCCGGCGTCGCCTTCGTCGCCATGGGCAAGGCGCACAAGCTCGCCCTGCTGCGCCGGGCCGGGCACGCCACGGTGACCTTCCGGCGCGGCTGGAACTGGCACTCCGTCACCGGCACCACCCACCTCATCGGCCCGGACGACCCGGACCCGGCCTTCGACGCCGCCGGGCTGCCGAAGCTGCTCCGCGACGTCTTCATCGCCGCCACCGGCACCCACGACGACTGGGCCGAGTACGACCGGGTGATGGCCGACGAACGGCGGGTTGCCGTGTTCGTGACGGCGGACCGGATAATCGGCAACCGCTGAACCCCCGTCCAGCCCAGGAGCCGTCCCGTTGTCCGAGTCCCCGCCCCGCCTCACCATCCCGGCGAAGGTCCTGATCGGCCTGCTCGTCGTCATCGACGCGGGCTTCGGGGCGGCGCTCGCCCTCGGGCTGGTGCGCGGCCTGCCCGTCTGGGGCATCGCCGGCGCCTACGCGGCGACGGTGCTCCTCGCGGTGCTCGTCTACCGAACCTCCCGGGCCCGCCTGCTCAAGCGGGGTTTCGAGGGGCTGCGCGACCTCACCCTGGGCGACGAAGGCATCCGCCTGCCCGCGGGCACGATGAGCACCCGGCTCGTGCCGTGGGCGGAGATCGCCGACGTCACCGCCCGGCGCTCGGGCCGCTTCGGCGACGGCTACCTGCGCGACGCGATCTGGCTCGACCTGGTCACCGGCGAAGGCGTCGAGAGCTCGGTGCAGTGCTTCACGCCGCGCAAGCTCCTCGAGCCGGCACCGGCCCGAAGACGGCAGTTCGAGCAGACCGCGATCCTCGACCCCGCCCTGTTCGACGCCGTGATCGACCGCCTCCGCCGCGAGCTGCGCCACCGCAAGCTGCACGCCGGCACCCGCGGCGAACCCCGCCTCCGGCGTCGCTGACGCTCGGGCATACTTCCGCCATGAGCGAATGGCAGCGCATCTCACCTCCCGAGGCGCACCGGCGTCTCGCGAAGCGCAACGCCGTCGTCCTCGGCGCCATCGGACTCGCCCTGACCTGGGTGTCCTACTCCCTGGGTCACCTGCCTCAGGCCATCTTCCTCCTCGTGTTCATCGCCGTCGCCGGCGTAGTGATGGCGCTCAACGCCCTCTCGGGGATCCAGGCCGGTCCGGCCGGACTTCGCCTCCGGCGGCTCCTGACCGTCCGCGAGCTGCCGTGGTCCGCGGTCGCCGACGTCACGACCGCACCCGCGCAGCACGGGGGCGCCGACACCTCGTACACCGCGCTCTGGATCGTCACCGCCGCCGGCGAGCGGATCCAGACCCAGGTGGTGCGCTACGACCACCCGCCGCAGGGCGAGCGGATGAGCACGCGCAGCTGGCTCAAGCTCGGGCCGGCCGAGTTCACCGCCGTGGTCGAGGAGCTGCGCGACGCGGTGCGCCAGGCCCAGGAGCAGCCGGGCTCAGCCGAGCCGGCCCAGTAGCTCCCGCGGCACGATCCGCACCGGGAACGGCCGCTGCGCCTCGAAGACCTCGTCACCCGCGGCCTTGGCCACCTGCTGGTAGTTCCCGTCCACGTCCAGCTCGAACACCGTCAGCGCGGGCTCGGCCGGGTCGATCACCCAGTAGCTGTGCGTGCCGAGCCGCTCGTAGATCGCTTTCTTGGTGTTGAGATCGTGGATCGCGGTACTCGGCGACAGCACCTCGACCGCCAGCACTGGCGGCGCCGGAAGATCCTTCTCGGTGAAGTCTTCGTCCCTGCCGACCAGGACGTCCGGCTGGAGCTCGATCTTGTCGCCGTGATGCACCGCGAACGGAGCTCCGAGAACGTCGAACTCGGGCGGGCACGCGGCTTCCAGTACGCCGTAGAGCCGATAAGCGATCTTCTGGTGTCTCTGTCCAGGCGCGGGGCTCACGACGAGCACCCCGTCGATGAGCTCGTGTCTTCGCCCGTCATCCGGCATCCCCTCGAGGTCCTGCACCGTCAGGGGCCCCGAATCGGCGGGATGCTCGATGTCAGCCATGACCGTCATGGTGCTCTCCTTTCGCTCTTCGCACCAGAGCACACCAGAGGGCACCGACAGAAACGGCGTCGAACACGGGTTCGGCGCCGGCATTCACACGGAAGCGTGAATGCCGGCGCCGGTGTCACGTCAGCGGAACACTTACTTCTTGTTCTTGCCGGAGTCCTCAGTGGACAGTGCGGCGACGAAAGCTTCTTGCGGGACCTCGACCCGGCCGACGGTCTTCATCCGCTTCTTGCCTTCCTTCTGCTTTTCCAGCAGCTTGCGCTTGCGCGAGATGTCACCGCCGTAGCACTTCGCCAGAACGTCCTTGCGGATCGCGCGGATCGTTTCGCGCGCGATGATCCGGGCGCCGATGGCCGCCTGGATGGGCACCTCGAAGTTCTGCCGGGGAATCAGCTCGCGCAGCCGGTTCACCATCCGGTTGCCGTAGGCGTAGGCGTCGTCCTTGTGCACGATCGCGGAGAACGCGTCCACACCTTCGCCCTGCAGCAGGATGTCCACCTTGACCAGGTCCGCCGCCTGCGTGCCGGCCTCTTCGTAGTCCAGCGACGCGTACCCGCGCGTGCGCGATTTCAGCGTGTCGAAGAAGTCGAAGATGATCTCGCCCAGCGGCAGGTTGTACCGCAGCTCGACCCGGTCCTCGGACAGGTAGTCCATGCCGAGCAGCTGGCCGCGCTTGTTCTGGCACAGCTCCATGATCGTGCCGATGAACTCCGACGGCGCCAGGATGCTGACCTTGCTGAGCGGCTCGAGCACCTTGTCGATCTTGCTGCCGGTCGGCCAGTCCGACGGGTTGGTGACGTGGATTTCCTTGCCGTCGTCCAGCACCACGTCGTAGACGACGTTCGGCGCCGTGGAGATCAGGTCGAGGCCGAACTCGCGCTCGAGCCGGTCGCGCGTGATCTCCAGGTGCAGCAGGCCGAGGAAACCGCAGCGGAAGCCGAAGCCCAGCGCCACCGACGTCTCCGGCTCGTAGTCGAGCGCGGCGTCGTTCAGCTGGAGCTTGTCGAGCGCCTCGCGCAGCTCGGGGTAGTCGGAGCCGTCCACCGGATACAGTCCGGAGTAGACCATCGGCTTCGGTTCGCGGTACCCCGCCAGCGCGTCCTTGGCGCCGTTGCGTTCGGACGTCACGGTGTCGCCGACCTTGGACTGGCGGACGTCCTTCACACCGGTGATCAGGTAGCCGACCTCGCCGACGCCGAGCCCCTTGCTGGCCTTCGGTTCCGGCGAGATGATGCCGACTTCCAGCAGCTCGTGGGTGGCACCGGTGGACATCATCTTGATGCGCTCGCGCGGGGTGATCTTGCCGTCGACCACCCGGATGTAGGTGACGACGCCGCGGTAGGTGTCGTACACCGAGTCGAAGATCATCGCGCGGGCCGGCGCGTCCGCGTCGCCCTGCGGCGCCGGGACCATCTTGACGACCTCGTCGAGCAGCGCGCCGACACCCATGCCGGTCTTGGCCGAGACCCGCAGCACGTCGTCGGGCTCGCAGCCGATGATGTGGGCCAGCTCACCCGCGTACTTGTCGGGGTCGGCCGAGGGCAGGTCGATCTTGTTGAGCACCGGGATGATCTGGAGGTTGTTCTCCAGGGCCAGGTACAGGTTGGCGAGCGTCTGGGCCTCGATCCCCTGCGCCGCGTCGACCAGCAGGACCGCGCCCTCGCACGCCTCCAGCGCCCGGGAGACCTCGTAGGTGAAGTCCACGTGGCCCGGCGTGTCGATCATGTGCAGGACGTGGTCCTTGCCGTCGACCTGCCAGGGCAGGCGGACGTTCTGGGCCTTGATCGTGATCCCGCGCTCGCGCTCGATGTCCATCCGGTCGAGGTACTGCGCGCGCATGGCCCGCTCTTCCACGACGCCGGTGAGCTGCAGCATGCGGTCGGCCAGGGTGGACTTGCCGTGGTCGATGTGCGCGATGATGCAGAAGTTCCGGATGAGCTCCGGAGGCGTGAAGGTGGTGTCGGCGAACTTGTTGAGCGCTGTCACTCGAATGAGTCCTCGGAAAGTCGGGGATGGCCACGTCTATGCTCCCATGGCGCTCCGGGTGCGGGTGGGGGTCATCCCCGATGCGAGCCCACGTGATCCGTGGTGCCCTCGAAGTATGAGCACTTCGCACCAGCCGGCACCACCTCCCCAGCCGGATCCGGACGGTTTCGGCCGTGTCCTCGACCGTGCCTTCGGTCACCCTTCGGGCGTGCTCGGCCGCCTCGGCGGCTGGGTGATGGCCCGCGGCAACTCCGCCACCGAACACCGCGTCGTCGACCTGGCGAAGCTCGAGCCGGACGAGACCGTCCTGGTCGTCGGGCCCGGCCCCGGCGTCGGCCTGCACGCCGCCGCCCTGCTGGCCGGGCGCGCGATCGGCGTCGACCCCTCCCCCGAGATGCTGGCCCTGTGCCACGAGCGCTGCGGCGACCGGGCCGAGCTGCGGGAGGGATCCGCGGCGCGCACCGGCGAGCCCGACGGGTCCGTGGACGTCGTCCTGACCGTGAACAACGTCATGCTCTGGGAGGACCGCGCGGCCGGCTTCGCCGAGCTGTTCCGCGTCCTGCGCCCCGGCGGGCGGCTGCTGCTCTCCGCGCACGAGAAGTGGCTGCCCGTGAGCAGGCACGTCCTAGCCAACGAAGCCGCCGAAGCGGGCTTCGCCGACCTGCAGACGTGGACCTGGGAACCGCCCGGTTTCGCCGCGCTCGCCGCGCAGCTGCGCGCCGTCAAGCCCGCTTAGCGGGTATCCGTGCGGATCGGGTGGCCCTCCGGGACCTCGACCAGCACGATGCGCGTGCCGTCCGGATCGGCGATCCAGGCCTCGTCGAGGCCCCAGGGCTCGCGCTGGGCGTCCCGCACCGGCGTCAGGCCGTTTGCCTTGAGCTCGGCCAACGTGCCGGCCAGGTCCCGTACCTGCAGCCAGAGCACCAGATCGGGTGACGCGCCCGCCTCGCCCCGGCCGGAGACCTCCACCGAGCCGTGGCCGAGGAAGAACACGGTGCCGCCGGGGAACTCACGCTCCACGGCCAGGCCGAGGGTGTCGCGGTAGAACGCGGTCGTCGCCTCGACGTCCCGCGGGCGGATCAGCAGCCTGCTCTTCAGGACTTCCATCCGACCATCCCTACCCGAGGTGCTCAGGCCGCCGCAATCGCGGCGATGCCGGACAGCACGATGACCGACCCGGCCAGCCGCCGCACGGCGTCCCGCTCGCCCAGCACCAGCCACGCGGCAAGGCCACCGAGCACGATGCTCAGCTCACGGGCGGGGGCGACCAGGCTGACCGGCGCCATCGTCAGCGCGAACAGCACGAGGATGTAGGCGATCGGCGACAGCAGCCCGACGATCAGCACCTCGCGGCGCTGGTCGCGCCAGAGCCGTGTCACCTCGGCACGGCCGGTCCGCGCGCTGGGCAGGAGCAGGACGCTCTGGATGAGCGTGCCGAGGCCGAGGTAGACGATCGGCGGCATGCCGATACCGGTCACCGAGTGCGCGTCCCAGAGCGTGTAGCCGGCGATGACGGCCCCGGTCAGGACGCCGTAGAAGATCCCGGCGCGCCGGGCCCTGGCGGCGGCCGGGTCGTCGGCGGCGGCGCCCCGGCGGCCGGTGCTGATCACGAGCACCCCGGTGATCACCAGGAACGCGCCGAGCAGGCCGAGCCGGCCGGGCCGTTCGCCGAGGACCAGGACGGCGGCCAGCACCGACAGCAGCGGCCCGGTGCCCCGCGCGACGGGGTAGACGACGGAGAGATCGCCTACGCGGTAGCCGCGCTGCAGCACGATGCCGTAGGCGACGTGCAGCACCGACGTGCCCGCCGCGGCCAGCAGCCAGCTCCACTGTGGACGCTGCGGTTCGACGACCAGCAGCACCACCGTCACCGGCAGCAGGGCGACGGCGGAAACCGTGTAGTAGAGCCAGACGAACTGGGTGCCGCCGGCCTGGATGCGTTTGGCGGCAAGGTTCCACGCGGCGTGCACGACGGCCGCGACGACGACGAAGGACAGAGCGGTGGTGTTCACAGGACCCCTTACGGGTTTTCGCGCGCGCGAAAACCCGGGTCCTCCAGGCTTTTGTCCCGTCAGATGAACGGCAGGCCGTCCGGACCCGCCGATGGTGCCGCTCGGACCAGACCCACCGGTTCCTGGTTGTCCTGCTGGCTGGGGCGGACCGGTGACGGAACCCTAGGCACTACCGCCGTCCACCGTACTCCCGGTGATCAGCGCCTCGCCGGACGCGGTCGCGGGCGGTCCGAGCTGGGCTGTTAAGGTTGACGCTCGTTGCCGTGCGGCATTCCGTCATGGAGGAAACCCGCTTTTCGCGGGGCCACACGAGCGCGGCGGCGGATCTCACCGAGTGAAAGCAGGAGCGCCTCATGGCCAACATCAAGTCGCAGATCAAGCGCATCACCACGAACGAGAAGGCGCGTCAGCGCAACCAGGCGATCCGGTCCTCGGTGAAGACCGCGATCCGCAAGGTCCGCGAAGCCGCCGACTCCGGTGACAAGGCCAAGGCCGTCGAGCTGCAGCGCGACGCCGCCCAGAAGCTGGACAAGGCCGTCTCGAAGGGCGTCATCCACGCCAACCAGGCCGCCAACAAGAAGTCGGCGCTCGCGAAGCGCGTCAACTCGCTCTGAGCCGACTGACTGATTTTCTGGAGAAGCCCCGGCCCCGGCCGGGGCTTTCTTCATGGTCAGCGGTCGCCCTTGGCCGCCGCCACCTGCAGGACAGCCCGCTCCAGCGCGTAGCCCGGGTCCGCCGCGACGCCCTTGACCTCGGCGTTCAGCCGGGCGACCACCCGCATCGCGGTGGCGAGGCCGTCCTGGTTCCAGCCGCGGGACTGGCCCTGCGCCTTGCGGACCTTCCACGGCGGCATGCCCAGCTCACCGGCCAGCTGGTTCGGGTTGCCGCGGCCCGCACCGGAGACACGGGCGATCGTGCGGACCGCGTCGGCCAGCGCGTCGGCGACCAGGACGTGCGGGACGCCGAGCTGCATCGCCCAGCGCAACGACTCCAGCGCCGCCGACCGGTCACCGCTCACCGCCTTCTCGGCCACGGCGAACCCCGTCACGTCGGCGCGGCCGCGGTGGTAGCGGTGCACGGCGTCGGCGTCCACGACGCCGCCCGCGTCCGCCACGAGCTGCGTGGCCGCGGAAGACAGTTCCCGCAGGTCGGAGCCCACGGCGTCGATGAGCGCGGCGACCCCGGCCGGGTCGATCTTGCCGCCCGCCCGGCGCACCTCGTGGCGGACGAACTGCTCCCGCTCGGCGGGCTTGGTCATCTTCGGGCACTCGGTCACCTCGGCGCCGGCCTTCTTGAGCGCCGCGGGGAGCGTCTTGCCCGCTTTGCTGCGCCCGCCGCCGGTGTGCACGACGACGAGCACGACGCCGTCCGCCGGGTCCTTCAGGTACGACGCCACGGCGTCGGACAGCTCCTGCGAGATGTCCTGCGCCGACTCGAGGACGATCACCCGGCCCTCGCTGAACAGCGACGGGCTGACCAGTTCGGCCAGCTCGGGCGCTGTGAGATCGGACACCCGCGCCCGCGTCAGCTCGGCCGTCGCGTCCATCGCGCGGGCGGCGGCGAGCGTGTCACGGACGGCCCGCTCGATCAGCAGTTCTTCCTCACCCAGGACCAGGTGCAGCGGGGCCGGGGCGGTGGCTTGCGCGGTCACCCCGGAATCTTCTCACTTGCGCGATCGTGCGCCCGCTCCGGTGATGTCGAGCGGACACCATGGCACGGCTCGAGGGCCATGTCGTACGGTGTCTTCGAGGCAGCGCTCGTTCGGTGCGCGCCGAAAACTGAATACCGCTCATCCAGAGGGGCAGAGGGAACGGCCCGACGAAGCCCCGGCAACCGGCGTACAGCCTGTCATCCCGCGATCGCGGGGTAGCTGACGACCACGGTGCCAATTCCGGCCCGCTTCGGCGGGGCAGATGAGGAAAGGAACCTCGCGATGACCGCAACCCTCGGCACGACCTCCACCACCAAGACCCCGGATCTCGGACCGGCCGTCGAACTGGTGTCGAAGGAAGAGGGCCACCGGCAGCCGCTCGCCCCCGAGTTCGTCTCCGCCGAAGACTTCTCGCCGCTCGAAGTCGCCTACGACTTCGGCCGCGTCCGCCGCGAAGACATCGAGGCCGGCCCCAAGAACATCTGGCGCTACAAGAAGCTCCTCCCGGTTCCGTCCAACATCGAAGAGATCCCGAACACCGAGCCCGGCGCGACGCGGCTGATCCGCGCCGACCGCCTGGCCAAGGAGCTCGGCCTCAAGCGCCTGTGGGTCAAGGACGACACCGGCAACCCGACGCACTCCTTCAAGGACCGCGTGGTCGCCGTCGCGCTGGCCGCGGCCCGCGAGTTCGGCTTCGAGGTGCTCGCCTGTCCCTCGACCGGCAACCTGGCCAACGCCGTCGCCGCCGCGGCGGCGCGCGCGGGCTGGAAGTCGGTCGTGCTGATCCCCAAGTCCCTCGAGCGCGCCAAGATCCTCACCACCGCGGTGTACGACGGCGACCTGATCGCAGTCGACGGCAACTACGACGACGTCAACCGCCTCGCCACCGAGCTGGCCGGCGAGCACCCGAGCTGGGCGTTCGTGAACGTCAACGTCCGCCCGTACTACTCCGAGGGTTCGAAGACGCTCGCCTTCGAGGTCGCCGAGCAGCTCGGCTGGCGGATCCCGCCGCAGATCGTCGTGCCGATCGCCTCCGGTTCGCAGCTCACCAAGGTGGACAAGGGTTTCCGCGAGCTGGGCCAGCTCGGCCTCGTGGACGCCAGCCCGTACAAGGTGTTCGGCGCCCAGGCCACCGGCTGCTCGCCGGTCTCGGCCGCGTTCCGCGCCGGCCACGACGTCGTCCAGCCGGTGAAGCCGGACACCATCGCCCGCTCGCTGGCGATCGGCAACCCGGCCGACGGCCCGTACGTGCTCGACATCGTCAACCGTACCGGTGGCTCGATCGAGGACGTCACCGACGAAGAGGTCGTCGAGGGCATCCGGCTGCTGGCCCGCACCGAGGGCATCTTCACCGAGACGGCCGGCGGGGTCACCGTCGCCACGGCGAAGAAGCTGGTCGAGACGGGCAAGCTGGACCCGGACGCCGAGACGGTGCTCCTCATCACCGGCGACGGCCTCAAGACCCTCGACGCCATCGAGAACCACGTGGGCCCGAAGGCGACCGTGCCGGCGTCAGCCGCGGCCGTGAACGAGGCCCTCGGCTACTGACGTCTCCCCGCCGGGGCGAGCCAGGCTCGCCTCGGCGGGAACGCGGTGCGGGACAACGGAAGTCAGCGGTGAGGCGGGCCGCGTGGCTCACCTCGGCGGGCTATCGCCGGGCCTGACGGGTCCGGCACCACAGCTGTGTCGCCGTCGACGTCGGTCCGGGTCACCAGGGCACCCAGCGCCGTCAGTGTGTCCACTGTGGACTTACTCGGGTGGCCGTAGCTGTTGCCCGCGCCTACGCTGATGAGCGCCGTCCGCGGTGCCACCGCGGCGAGGAACGCCGGCAGCGAGTAGCGCGAACCGTGGTGTGGCACCTTGAGCACCTCCGCTTTCAGGTCGCCGACATCGGCCAGGAGATCGGCCTGGGCCGCCAGCTCGACATCACCCGTCATGAGCACGCGGCCGGCCGCCGTCTCCGCGCGCAGGACGACCGAACTGTTGTTGATCGTCGTACCGTCCTGCTGAACGGCCGAGCGCGACGGCACGTAGCGAGGGCCGAGCACGTCGAGCGTCAGGCCGGGCAGGTCGACCCGCTCTCCCGGGCTCAGCTCCACCAGCGGCACCCCTTCGCGGGACGCTTCCGCGGCGACCTGCCGCCACGCCCAGTCCGGCGCCCGCCCCGGCCCGATGGCGATGCCGCCGACCGACCGGCCGTCGAAGACCGACACGAGCCCGCCGATGTGGTCGGCGTGCAGGTGACTCAGTACCAGCAACGGGATCCGGTCGACCGACAGCCGGTGCAGGCACTCGTCGACCGGCCCGGGCTCGGGCCCGGTGTCCACCACGACCGCCCGCCCCGGCTCCGACGTCGCCAGCACGACGGCGTCACCCTGGCCGACGTCGCATTCGACCATCGCCCAGTTCCGCGGCGGCCAAGCCGGTGCCAGCACCCGTACCGGCACGAACACCAGCAGCGCGCCGACGACCAGGATCGCCAGGAGCACCCGCATCTGCCGGTACCGCACGGCGAACACCAGCACCGCGAGCACGCCGGCCGCGAGCAGCGCGCCCGCCCAGCCGCCGGGCCAGGCCACGACCGCGCCCGGCGCCCGCGCGCCGTGCCGCGCCACGAAAATCAGCCACTCGGCCTCCGGCCCGGCGAGGTGCACCAGGAACGCTCCGGCTCCCGGCCACCAGGGCCCGGCGACCGTCGCCAGCACCCCGAGGACCGTGGCCGGGGCGACGACGGGCGCGGCGAGGATGTTGGTCACCACCGACACCAGGCTCACCGTGCCCGCCATCCCCGCCAGCACCGGCGCCGTCACCACGAAGGCGGCGAGCGGTACGGCGAGCCCTTCGGCGAAGCCCGGTGGGACGCCGCGACGGACCAGCACCCCGGCCCAGCGCGGGGCCAGCAGAACGAGCCCGGCCGTGGCGAAGACCGACAACGCGAACCCGAAGTCCGTGGCCATCGCCGGGTCCGCCACCACCAGCACGCACACCGCGAAAGCCAGCGCGGGCAGCGCCGAACCCCGGCGTCCCAACGCCAAGGCCAGCAACGCGACCGCCGCCATGACCCCGGCGCGCAGCACGCTCGGCTCCGGGCCGACCAGGACCAGGAACCCCACCAGGCACAGCCCGGCCGCCACGGCCGACAGCCGAGGGCCCAGCCGAAGGACGCGCAGCAGGAGCAGGACCGCACCACACGCGACGGCGAGGTTTCCCCCGCTGACCGCGGTCAAGTGAGCCAGGCCCGCCGTGACGAACTCCTGCTCGACCCGGGGTGACAACGCGCTCGTGTCGCCCAGGACCAGGCCCGGCAGCAGGCCCGCGGGTTCTTCCGGCAGGGTCTGGCTCAGGTCGTGCAGGCCGGATCGCAGCCCGGCCGCGGCCTCCTGCCACCACGGCGCCGGACCCGGCTCGCCGGGTGGACCGCGCACGGACAGCACCGCCACGGTGAGGTCCGGCCCACGCGGCGGCATCAGCAGGCCCGCCACCGAGACCTCCTGGCCCGGCAACATGCTCGCCCACGCCGCGACCGGTGCGAGCAGCAGGACCCGCCCGGACGACCCGACGGGCTGCCCGTCGACGGACGCCGTGCGGACGTCGGCGGACAGGACCACGGACCGGGCGCCCGCCTGTTGATCAGCGTAGCCCGCGCTTCGCACCGGCCTCGGCCGTTCCGCGACGACCACCCTGAGCGTCGCGGGCAGCCCCTGGGCAGCGGCCACGCGCAGGCTGTCGTGCTCGGCATCGCGAATCCGCCAGGCGACCGGACCGGCGATGACCAGGCCGAGCACCAGCAACGCCGCTGCCGCGCCGAGCGCTCGTGGCCGGCCACGAGCCCGCCAGAGCACCACACCGGCCAGGGCCGCCGACGCGAGCCCGACAGCGACCGCCGTCCACCAGCCGAGCAGCAGCCCGGACAGAGCCGCGAGCCAGCACGCGAGGGCCGCCGGGACCAGCCGCATGTCCTGCCGGGTGTCAGTCGCAGGAAGGATGCTCATCCGACCGTCACCTGCCCGCGGAGCTTCTCGAACTTGCTTTCGCCGATGCCGTCGACGTCGCGCAGTTGCTCGACCTTCGTGAATCCGCCGTGTTCCGTGCGCCATTGGACGATCCGCTTGGCCATCACCTCGCCGACACCGGGCAACGTGTCCAGCTGGTCCGTGCTCGCCGCGTTGAGGTCGACCTTCCCGCCGCCTTCGGGGACGCCGGGTGGTGCGGCAGGCGCCGGGATCCCGACCGCGAGCTGTTCGCCGTCGGTCACCTTGCGCGCGAGGTTCACCGAGCTGAGGTCCGCGCCGGGATCGGCTCCCCCGGCGGCCCGCAGGACGTCCGCGACCCGCGAGCCCTGGGGCACTGTGACCAGGCCGGGCGACCGGACGCGGCCGATGACGCTGACGACGAGACCGGCCTTCGGCGCCGCCGCCGCTTCACCCGCGGGTTTCGCGCTCGGCAGCGGCGGCGGTGGCTCGGGTGCCGGACGGCCGCCCAGCAGCGCGACCGAGCCGAGGACGAGCAGCACGACGGCCGCGAAGACGCCGGCGATCGCCCAGCGGCGACGGCCCGCGCCGGTCGCGCCGCCCGGCAGCCAGCGCCGGACCAGCCGGCCGCCCGGCCCGACCGTGCTCGCATCGGGCGAGAGCTGGTCGGCCAGCCAGGCGAGCCGGTCGTTGACGGGGAGGCCCGGATCCCGGGCGGGCTGCTCGAACACACGATCGACGTTAGGGGTCGCGGGGAGGCGCCGACAGGGGCGCCGCCGCGTCCTGTGGACAACCGGGGTGTTGTGGATGGATCCCGCCGGACCGGTCCGGGTACGGCCGTTTTCGTCGTACCCGGATGAGATGCTGGAGGGTCAGGCGTCCGGCCGGGCCGGGACCCTGCGCTGCACCACCACGCCCAGCACCCCGGGCCCGGTGTGCGCGCCGATCACCGCGCCCAGCTCGGAGACGACGCAGCCCGCCGACCGGGGCACCGCCTCCTCCAGCCGGTTCGCCAGCTCGACCGCCCGCTCCGGCGAGGCCAGGTGGTGGACGGCGAGCTCGACGTCGTCGTCGTCCGCGGCCCGGGCCGCCAGCTCGACCAGCCGCGCGATCGCCCGGTTCATGGTGCGGACCTTCTCCAGCGGCAGGATCCGGCCGTCGGACATGTGCAGCACCGGCTTCACCGCCAGCGCCGTCCCCAGCAGCGCCGCGGCCGGGCCGATCCGGCCGCCGCGGCGCAGGTACTCCAGGGTTTCCACGACAAACAACGTCGACGAGCACTTGGCCGCGGTCATCGCCGCCGCCTCGACCGCCTTCGGATCCGCGCCGGCCGCCGCGGCGTCCGCGGCGTGCAGCGCGGCGAACCCCAGGCCCATCGCAGTCGTGCGGGAGTCGACCACGCGCACCCGGTCCGGCCCGACCTCCTGCGCGGCCAGCACCGCCGCTTCCCACGTGCCCGACAGCTCACGGGAAAGGTGGACCGACACGACCGCGTCCGCGCCGTCGGCGAACGCCGCCCGGAACTCCTTCGCGAACTCGGCCGGGGTCGGCCGGGACGTCGTGACGATCTTGCGCTGGCTCATCGCCTCGGCGACCGCCGCCGGGCCGGTCTCCACGCCGTCGAGCGACACCACGCCGTCGACCAGGACGTGCAGCGGCACCACCCGGACCTCGTGCCGTTCGGCGAACCCCTCCGGCAGGTGGGCGGTGGAATCCGTGACTACGGCGACCGACACGCCGTCAGCCTACGTGGCCGCGGGCCGCCACCGGCGCCAGCAACACGGACATCGCCTGGCCCACCGCGGCGTGTCCCGCCCAGCCCCAGTGCATGCCGTCGGGGTTGCCCGCGCCGCTGAGGACGTGCTCGCCGACGACCTCTTTCAGGTCCAGCAACGGAACGCCGGCGCGCTCGCCCCAGGCTCGCATCGCGGCCTCGGCCGCCGGACGCGCGGTGTGCACCCCGCCGTAGGCCGCGGCCCGGTGCACCGACGGCAGCATCCCGAAGATCGGCAGCTCGGGACGCAGGACGCGCAACGCTTCCACGGCGGTGTCGAGGTACTGCACGGTGAGCTTCACCGGCAGCACCCGGGGACGGCCGCGGAACGCGACCGACAGCCGCGGCTGCGCGGCGAGATAAGCCTTGCGCACCACCCGCCGCACCGGGTCGGGCCGCAGGTACTTCAGTCCCGAGCGCAGGTAGGTCGGCAACGGCGACGGCAGGGTGTCCATGCTCCCGATCGCCAGCACGACGGCGTCGGCGTGGTGCAGGTCGGCCCAGACGCGCGGATCGCCGGTCAGCGACCACCACACGTCGCGGGCGGTCCAGCCGATCCCCGCGACCAGCTCGGCGGTACCGCCGACGGCCGCCGCGGCGACGTTCGGCCACAGGCGCGGCTCGTCCGCGGCGCAGGGCCCCTCCGGGCCGTGAAAGCTCAGCGAATCGCCGAACACCAGCAGGCGTGGCCCCATCGGCTAGCCGGTCATCCCCGCGTTGTAGGCGTGCAGCCGCCACTTGCCGTCGCGCAGGCCGAGCTCGACCCAGTGGCAGTTGGCGATCCCGCCGAGGGACGGCCAGATCTCGACCGGCAGCTTCAGCAGCCCGGCCGTGAGCGCGATGATCAGCCCGCCGTGCGCGGCCAGCAGGACGGTGTCGCCGACGTCGGAGTTGGCCTGCTGCAGGTCGGACACGACCTCGCCGGCGCGCTCGGCGACGTCGAGACGGTTCTCGCCGCCGGGCGGTGCCCACGTCGCGTCGGTGCGCCAGCGGGCGCGTTCACCGGGGTACTCGGCGTCGACCTCGGCGCCGGTCTTGCCCTGCCACTCGCCCAGGTGCGTCTCGCGCAGCCGCTTGTCGATGCGCAGCGGGACGCCGATGGCGTCGGTGAGCACGGTGGCGGTGTCGGTGGCGCGGCGCAGGTCGGAGGCGATCACCAGGTCCGGGGAGAACCGGGCCAGTGCGGGGACGGCGAAGCGGGCCTGGTTCCAGCCGACCGGGGTCAGCGCCGAGTCGAGGTGACCCTGCATCCGCCCGGCGGCGTTGTAGTCCGTCTCGCCGTGGCGCCAGAGCACCAGCCGCCGCGGGCTCACCGGGCGTCCGCGTCCTCATCGGCGGGCGGCTCCTCGAGGCCGGCCACCTCGATCCGCGGGCAGTCCTTCCACAGCCGCTCGAGGCCGTAGAACGTGCGCTCCTCGACGTGCTGGACGTGCACGACGACGTCGACGTAGTCGAGCAGGACCCAGCGGCCTTCGCGGGCGCCTTCGCGGCGGACCGGCTTGTGCCCGCTCTCCCGCAGCTTCTCCTCGACGTTGTCGACGATCGCGCCGACCAGGCGCTCGTTGGACGCGGAGGCGATGACGAAGGCGTCGGTGATGACGAGCTGCTCGGACACGTCCAGCACGACGACGTCGCTGGCCTTCTTGTCCGCCGCCGCGTGTGCGGCCGCTACGGCCAGCTCTCGTGCCTCGGACGTGGCTGTCACGGTGCTCCTTTTCGGATCGGGTTCGCCCGAGAAGGGTACCCGCCGCGACCAGCGGTGCTTCAGTCGCTCTTCCGGTACAGATCCTTTTTGGTGATGTAGCGGACGACGCCGTCGGGAACGAGGTACCAGACCGGCTCGCCGCGCTCGACGCGGTCGCGGCAGCCGGTGGACGAAATCGCCATCGCGGTGACCTCGACGAGGCTCACCTTCCCGCTGGGCAGGTGGTGCGAGTTGAGCCGGTAGCCGGGCCGCGTGACGCCGATGAAGTGCGCGAAGTCGAACAGCTCTTCGGCCTTGTGCCAGGTGAGGATCTGCTCGAGGGCGTCGGCGCCGGTGATGAAGTAGAGCTGGTCTTCGGGGTACTCGGCGTGGAGGTCGCGCAGGGTGTCGACGGTGTAGGTCTGGCCGGCGCGGTCGATGTCCACGCGGCTGACCGAGAAGACCGGGTTGGACGCGGTCGCGATGACCGTCATCAGGTAGCGGTCCTCGGCCTTGGTGACCTGGCGGTCGGTCTTCTGCCAGGGCTGGCCGGTGGGGACGAAGATCACTTCGTCGAGCCCGAACCGGGACTGGACCTCGCTGGCCGCGACGAGGTGGCCGTGGTGCACGGGGTCGAAAGTGCCGCCCATGACCCCGATCCGCCGTGGTGACATGGGACCCGAGCCTATACACCGGAACCGCGGGCCGTCCGGTCCAGCAGCACACCTCGCCCGACCGTGCGAAGTTTGTGATTCAGATCACATTACGGCCGGTATTCGACACGAACGGTCCGTTCGCGACGCCGCCGATTCCCGGATCGTCGGTGCCATGGGGTAGACGTGGGGACGTGGACACGACCAGCACCACCCCAGCACTCCGCGAACGCGCCGAGACCCTCCTCCGGGCCCTGGCCGGCGATTCGGCGAAGCTGCGCGAAGACCAATGGACGGCCATCGAGGCCCTGGTCGCGCAGCGGCGTCGCGCGCTCGTCGTGCAACGCACCGGGTGGGGCAAGTCGGCGGTGTACTTCCTGGCCACCGCCTTGCTGCGGGAACAGGGCAGCGGGCCGACGGTGATCGTCTCGCCGCTGCTGGCGCTGATGCGCAACCAGATCTCGGCGGCGGCGAAGGCCGGGATCCACGCGGCGACGATGAACTCCGCGAACCCGCAGGAGTGGGAACAGGTCCAGGCGTCGGTGGCGGCCGGCGAGATCGACGTGTTGCTGGTCAGCCCCGAACGGCTGAACAACCCGGACTTCCGCGACAACGTGCTGCCGAAGCTGACCGCGAGCACCGGGCTCCTGGTGGTCGACGAGGCGCATTGCATCTCCGACTGGGGCCACGACTTCCGGCCGGACTACCGGCGCCTGCGCACGCTGCTGGGCGATCTGCCGGACGGCGTACCGGTGCTGGCCACCACCGCGACGGCGAACGACCGTGTCGTCACTGACGTCGCCGAGCAGCTGGGCCTGGGCACCGGCGGCGACACGCTCGTCCTGCGCGGCACGCTCGACCGGGAGAGCCTCCGGCTGTCGGTGTGCCGGCTGCCGACGTCGCAGGCGCGGCTGGCGTGGCTCGCCGAGCACCTGGCGGAGCTGCCGGGGTCGGGGATCATCTACACGCTGACGGTCGCGGCGGCGCACGACGTCGCGTCGCTGCTGAAGGATCGTGGCTACCCAGTGGCGGCCTACACCGGCAAGACCGATCCAGCCGACCGGCAGGCGGCGGAAGACGATCTGCTCGGCAACCGCGTCAAGGCGCTGGTCGCGACTTCCGCGCTGGGCATGGGGTTCGACAAGCCGGACCTCGGGTTCGTCGTGCACCTGGGAGCGCCGTCGTCGCCGATCGCGTACTACCAGCAGGTCGGGCGCGCCGGGCGTGGCGTGGAGCGCGCGGAGGTCGTGCTGCTGCCCGGCGAGGAGGACCGGGCGATCTGGGCGTACTTCGGCTCGCTGGCGTTCCCCGACGAGCTGCGGGTGACGCAGGTGCTGAACTCGCTCGCCTACGCCGACCGTCCACTTTCGACGGCCGCGCTCGAGCCGTCGGTGGAGCTTTCCCGCTCCCGGCTGGAAATGGTGCTGAAGGTGCTGGACGTCGACGGCGCGGTCCGGCGCGTGAAGGGCGGCTGGGAGAGCACGGGCGAAGACTGGCAGTACGACCGCAGCCGCTACCAGCGGGTCGCGGAAGCGCGTGACCGCGAACAGGAGGCGATGCTCGGCTACCTGGCGACCGACGGCTGCCGGATGGAGTACCTGCGGCGCCAGCTCGACGATCCCGAGGCGACTCCGTGCGGCCGGTGCGACAACTGCACCGGCCAGTACTGGGACACGTCGGTGGCCAACGAGGTCGTCGACGCGACGCGGGAACGCCTGCAGCGTCCGGGAGTCGAGGTCGCGCCGCGGAAGCAGTGGCCCACCGGGATGTCCTCTTTGGACGTCCCGGTCTCCGGCCGGATCGGCGCCGACGACCAGGCCGAGCCGGCGCAGGTCCTCGGGCGGCTGACGGACGTCGGCTGGGGCAACCGGCTGCGGGAGCTCGTCGGCCCGGCGGCGCAGGACACGGACGTGCCCGACTCGGTGTTCAAGGCGTGTGTTCAGGTGCTGGCCGGGTGGCAGTGGTCGGAACGGCCGGTGGCGGTGGTCGCGGTGCCGTCGTCGACGCGGCCGAAGCTCGTCTACAGCCTGGCGACGCGGCTGGCGGACATCGGCAAGCTGGACTTCCTCGGCGCGCTCGACGCGGACGGCCCGCCACCGCGGCAGGCGAACAGCGCGCAACGGCTGGCCGACCTGTGGCGGCGGCTGAGCATGCCGGCCGACCTGGCCGCGACGTTGCCGTCGGGGCCGATCCTGTTGGTCGACGACGTCATCGACACCGGCTGGACCATGACGCTGGCAACCCGGCTGCTGCGGCGGGCCGGGGCACCGGCGGTGCTGCCGTTCGCGCTGGCCAGCACGGCCTGATCCGGGCCGCTCGTCGGGTTCCGCGTGCCGGACGGGGCCGAAGGACGTACTTGGAGGCCGAACTCGCGTGATCGATGGCGGGGCAAGCGGTTTCGAAGGCGGATCTCGTGTGATTGAGGGCGGGACTCGCGTGATTGGGCGGGCATCGCGCGTGCTTTGAGGGGCACGACTCGTGATTGAGCGGGCATCACGCGTGATGGAACGGACGACACGCGTACTCAGATGGACGACACGCGTACCTGGCGGGACGACACGCGTACCTGGAGAGTCGGCTCGCGTGTCTGGAGGGGAGGGGCGGGAGCGGGAAGGGATGGTGGGGATCTTTCGGACTGTGGGGGGATGTGGCAAAGTCGCGTCCACCTTCGGGGGACGTGGAGGCTGCCATGACCGTGCAGGTTCAGCACCGGCTGCCCGTGCGCAAGCTGTTCGCGGCGAGCGCCGGCAACGCGCTGGAGTGGTTCGACTGGACGATCTACGCGACGTTCAGCATCTACTTCGCCGGCGCGTTCTTCCCCTCCGGCAACGACACCCTCGCCCTGATCAACACATTTGCCACCTACGCGCTCGCGTTCTTCTTCCGTCCGCTCGGCGGCGTCCTGCTCGGGCGCTTCGCCGACACCCGCGGCCGCAAGCCGGCCATGATCCTCACCATCCTGCTCATGGCGGGCGGCTCGGTGGCGATCGGCGTGCTGCCGACGTTCGCGCAGGTCGGCTGGCTCGCGCCGCTCCTGCTGCTGCTCGCCCGGATCGCGCAGGGCCTCTCGCTCGGCGGCGAGGTGTCGAACGCGTCGGCCTACCTGGGCGAGATCGCGCCGGCGGAGCGGCGGGGCCGGTACTCGGCGTTCTTCTACATCTCGACCGGCTCCGCGGTGCTCGTCGCGACCGTGCTCGGGTTCGTGCTCGCGCGGACGTTGGACAAGGCGCAGCTCGCGTCCTGGGGCTGGCGGCTGCCGTTCCTGCTGGGCGGTGTCTTCGGCCTGGTCGGGTTGTGGCTGCGCCGCAGTCTCGCCGAGACCGAGCTGTTCGAGCAGACGAAGACCAAGGCGCGCAAACTCGAGCGGCCGCTGCTGACCACGTTGACGCACCACCCGAAGGCCGTCGGACGGCTCGTCGGCTTCTCCATGCTGTCGACGCTCTGCTACTACACGTTCTTCAGCGCGCTCACGTCCTTCGCGGTGAAGAACCGGCACGCCGACGCCGATGCCGTGTTCCTCGCGCTTTCGGTCGGCACGGCCTTGTTCATCGCGCTGCAGTACCCGATGGGCGCGCTCGCGGACCGCGTCGGGCGGAAGCCGCAGCTGCTCGTGTGGTCCGGTGCCACCGCGGTCGTCATCGTGCCACTGTCCACTTTGATCGGCCCGGACCTCGGCGGCCTGCTCGTCGTGTTCTGCGTCGGGCTCGGGCTGTACACGGCGATGACGTCGATCGCGCCGGCCATCATGAGCGAGCTGTTCCCCACCGAGCTGCGCGGGCTGGGGATCGGTGCCTGGTACAACCTCACCGTCGCGATCTTCGGCGGGACCGCTCCCCTGCTCATCACCGTGTTCGGCGCGATCTCGCCGACGCTCTACTTCTGGTACGTCGCCGCCGGTGCCGCGATCGCGTTCGCCGTGATCCTGACCCTGCCGGAGACCAAGGGCAGCGAGCTGGGGTAATCCCTTCGTCGCCGGCCGGTGGCGCTCGCTAGGCTGTGACATCCGGTGCTCCGCCCCGCGCCGGGGGCTTCGCCACCCGGACCCCCTCAAGCGGTCGAGGGCTCCGCTGACCGAGCCGAAGGAGGGACACCGTGCACACCGCCGACGTTACCGAGGAGCTGGCGCGCCGCGTGGTGGCCGCCGCCGGCCGGGCCCTGGACGTGGAGCTGACGCCCGAGCAAGCGCTGATCCAGGCGTCGCCGCGTGACGGCGTCGACTACCAGGCCAACCTCGCGATGAGCCTCGGCAAGAAGCTCAGCCGTCCGCCGCGTGAGGTCGCCACGCTCCTCGCCGGCGCGCTGGAGCTCGACGGCGTCGCGGAGACGCCCGAGGTCGCCGGGCCCGGGTTCCTCAACTTCGTGCTGCGCAAGGATTGGCTGGAAACCCGCGTCGCGTCGGTGCTCGGCGACGCCCGCCTCGGCGTGCCGCGGACGGCCGAGCCCCGCACGATCGCGCTCGACTACAGCAGCCCGAACGTCGCGAAGGAGATGCACGTCGGGCACCTGCGCTCGTCCGTGATCGGCGACGCCCTCGCGCGGCTGCTGCGCTTCGCGGGCCACGAAGTGTTGCCGCACAACCACCTCGGCGACTGGGGCACGCCGTTCGGCATGCTCATCGAGCACCTGCTCGACGTGCCGTCCGACCAGCGCGCGATCGCCGACCTCGACGCGTTCTACCGCGAAGCACGCCGGAAGTTCGACAGCGACGAAGCGTTCGCGACGCGGGCGCGCCACCGTGTCGTGCTGCTGCAGAGCGGCGACGACGAGACCCTCGCCGTGTGGCAGACCCTCGTCGACGAGTCGACCCGGCACTTCAACGAAGTCTACGCTCTGCTCGGGATCTCCTTGACGGACAAGGACATCTACGGTGAGAGCTTCTACAACCCGTACCTCGCCACGGTCGTCGACGACCTGGAGACGGCCGGGCTGACCGAAGTCAGCGACGGCGCCGTCTGCGTGTTCCCCGAAGGCTTCCGCAACCGGGACGGCGACCGGCTGCCGCTGATCGTCCGCAAGCGCGACGGCGGCTACGGTTACGCCGCCACGGACCTGGCCACGGTTCGGTACTGGACGGCCGAGCGTGGCGCGACCGACCTGCTCTACGTCGTCGGATCGCCGCAGGCGCAGCACTTCGCGATGGTGTTCTCGGCCTGCCGCACGGCCGGCTGGCTGACCGGCCACGCCGAGCACGTCGGCTTCGGCACCGTGCTGGGCGCCGACGGCAAAACGATGCGGACGCGGGCCGGCGAGACGATCAAGCTGGTCGACCTGCTCACCGAAGCCGTGACGCAGGCCGCCGTGGTCGTCGCCGAACGCAGTGAGCTCGACCCGGCGGGGCAGGCCGAGGTCGCCCGGGCCGTCGGCATCGGCGCGGTCAAGTACGCCGACCTCTCCGGTGACCGCGAGCGCGACTACGTCTTCGCCTGGGACCGGATGCTCGCGAAGGAGGGCAACACCTCGGTGTACCTCCAGTACGCGCACGCGCGGACGCGCTCGATCCTGCGCAAGGCGGGCGGCGAGCCCGAGGGCACGCGGATCCTGCTGGACGAGCCGGCGGAACGCGCGCTCGCGCTGAAGCTGCTGCGGTTCGGCGAGGCCCTCGAGGCCGCGACGAACGCGTACGCGCCGCACAAGCTCTGTACCCACCTTTACGAGGCCGCGGTCGCGTTTTCCCGGTTCTACGACGATTGCCCGGTCCTCAAGGCGCCGGCCCCCGAGCTGCGCGCGTCCCGGTTGCGGTTGACTACGCTGACGGCGAACACGCTCGCGCTCGGGCTCTCCCTGCTCGGCATCGCAGCGCCCGACCAGCTGTAGTGAGAGACCGCTTTGGAGACCACTGTGGAACTGCCCGGCGATCTGCTCGCTCTGCTGCGCGAGCCCAGCCTCTGCTTCCTGGCGACGTCGATGCCGGACGGCTCGCCGCAGCTCACCCAGACCTGGGTGGACACCGACGGCACGCACATCCTGGTGAACACCGTGCTGGGCCACCAGAAACAGCGCAACATCGAGCGTGACCCGCGGGTGGCGCTCAACGTCGCCGACCGTGAGCGGCCGTCGCGCTACTACGCGATCCGCGGGCAGGTCGTCGAAATGACCGAGGACGGCGCCGTCGAGCACATCGAGAAGCTGGCGCAGCGCTACCTCGGCGGCCCGTACCCGTGGTGGGGCGGGCGCGACCAGACGCGGCTGCTGCTGACGATCAAGCCGGACCGGATCAACCCGACGTAGGCGCCAGCAGCGCCACCAGTTCTTCGGCCATCGCGGGACCGATCGGCTCGCGGGTGGCCAGGAGCCGGTACCACAGCGTGCCGAACACGACGTCGATCACCGTGCCGGGGGCGACCCCGGACGGGAGTTCGGCGCGCTTGCGGGCGCGTTCGACGATCTCGCCGAGCGCGTCGCGGCGCCGGAACAGGAAGTCCTCGCGGAACCGCTTGCCGAACTCCGGGTCGATCTGCGCCTGCGCCATCAGCGCCCGCAGGGTGTCCGCGACCTGGGACTTCGTGCCCAGCGCGTAGGTGCGGTCGAGGAACAGCGCGAGGTCGGCGCGGAACGACCCCTCGTCGGGGATCGGGACCTGCAGGTCCGCCTTCGTCGCGAGCGCGTCGAGCAGGACGTCGGCCTTCGACGGCCACCAGCGGTAGATCGTCTGCTTGCCGACGCCGGAGCGTGCCGCGATCCCTTCGACGGTCAGCGCACCGTAGCCCGCTTCGGCGGCCAGTTCGAGCGTCGCGGTGAGGATCGCGAGCCGGCTCTGCTCACTGCGCTTGCGGCCGGGACGGGACTGGTCGGTCATGGGATCCGATGGTACCGTCGATTTCGAAACGAGACGTACCGGTTCGAAATGGGGAAACATGAGTATCGCTCTTGTCGCCGGCGGCACCTCGGGCATCGGCCTGGCGACCGCGCGGAGGCTGCACAGCCGGGGCTACGACGTCCACATCACCGGGCGGGGCAAGGAACGCCTCGACGACGTCGCCGCGAGCGACCCGCACCTCACCGGGCACCAGGCCGACGGCGGGGACGCGGCGGCGATGGCCGCGCTGGCCGGGTCGCTCGGCACGGTCGACGTGCTGGTGGTGAGCCTGTCGGGCGCCGAAGGGCTGGGGCCGATCGCGGAGCTGGACCTGGCGATGCTACGCCGGGCCTTCGACGCGAAGTTCTGGGCGCACCTGACGACGATCCAGGCCGTGCTGCCGCACCTGGCCGCGGACGGCTCGATCACGCTGCTCGGCGCGATCAGCGCCCGGGCTTCGATGCCGGGCACCGCCGGGATCGGCGCGCTCAACGCGGCGGTCGAAGCCCTGGTCAAGCCGCTGGCGGTCGAACTGGCGCCGCGGCGGGTCAACGCGGTCTCCCCCGGCGTCGTCGACACGGCGTGGTGGAGCGGGTTCCCGGAGGAGATGCGGGCGGGGTTCTTCGCTCAGACGGCCGCGCAGGTGCCGGTGCGGCGCGTCGCGACAGCAGACGACGTGGCCGAGGTGGTCGCCCTCGCGGCGACCAACGCCAACCTGAGCGGCACGGTGCTGGAAGCCGACGGCGGGGCGCACCTGGTGTCAGTCGGCTGACGGCACTTTCCCCACGAAAGTGCCGCTTCAGCGGCGCAGGGGGACGAGGTCGTCGGCGTGGACGACCTCGCGTCGCTGCTCCGCGGGCAGCTCGGGGGTGGAGCGGCCGATCAGGTCCGGCAGCTCCGTCGCGTCGAAGGCGACCACGCCGCGGGCCACCGCGCGGTCGTTCGCGTCCACCAGGTCGACCACGTCGCCGGCCTGGAAGTCGCCGTCGACGCCGGTGATCCCGGCGGCCAGCAGCGAACGGCGGCGGCGGACCACCGCCGTCACCGCGCCGTCGTCGATGCGGAGCTTGCCGGTGGTGTCCGCCGCGTAGCCCAGCCAGAACCGGCGGGCCGACAGGCGGGTGTCGGCCGGGGCGAACGCCGTGCCCGGCGACGCCGTCGTCAGGGCCGCCGACGCCTCCGAAGCCGCCGCGAGCAGGACCGGGATGCCGGCGCCGGCCGCGGTGCGGGCGGCGGCCAGCTTGGACACCATGCCGCCGGTACCGAGGCCGGAGCTGGAGATCCCGACCGCAATACCGTCCACATCGGACTCCGAGAGCACCTCGGTGAGCTTGCGGGTGGCGCCCTCGCGCGGGTCACCGTCGTAGAGACCGTCCACATCGGACAGCAGGATCAGCGCGTCGGCGCCGATCAGGTGCGCCACCAAGGCGGCGAGGCGATCGTTGTCGCCGAAGCGGATTTCCTCGGTGGCCACCGTGTCGTTCTCGTTGACCACCGGGACCGCGCCGAGCGCCAGCAACCGCGAGAACGTCCGCTGCGCGTTGCGGTAGTGCGAACGCCGCACGACGTCGTCGGAGGTGAGCAGCACCTGCCCGACCGTCAGCGAGTACCGCCCGAACGACTCGGCGTACGCGTGCGCCAGCGCGAGCTGGCCGACGCTCGCCGCCGCCTGCTGGGTGGCGAGGTCCTTCGGCCGCTTGGCCAGCGAAAGCGGAGCCAGGCCGGCGCCGATCGCACCCGACGAAACCAGCACGATCTGCGTTTCCCGGGCGACCCGGGCCGCGATCGCGTCGACCAGCGCGCCGAGCCGGACCGGGTCGAGACCACTGCCCGCGGTGGTCAGGGCCGAGGAACCGACCTTGACCACCAGCCGCCGGGCGGCGGCGATGGCCTCCCGCGTGCCGCTCACGCGTCCAGGTCCACGTCGGCGCCTTCCGGCTCGTCCGGGCCGTCACGGCGGATCCGGCGGGCTTCCTTGCGCTCGGCCGCGCCGACCCGGTCGTGGTTCTCGAGGCGGACGTCGGTGCCGCGCCCGGACAGGTGCATCGCGACGCTCGGCGTCGACGGCTCCCACTCGAACTGGACGTCGCCGATGGTGACCGGGCTGCCCGGCCGCGCACCGAGCTTCGCCAGCTTGTCCTCGACGCCGAGGCGGTTGAGGCGGTCGGCGAGGTAGCCGACGGCCTCGTCGTTGCCGAAGTTCGTCTGGCGAATCCACCGCTCCGGCCGCGAGCCGCGCACGATGAACGCGCCCTCCTCCTCGGGATCGAGGTCGACGGAGAACCCTTCGTCGTCGACGGCGAGGGGCCGCAGCACGATCTTCTCCGGCTCCAGCACCGGCTGCATCTCGCGGTACTGCTCGACCACCTTGGCGAGGGCGAAGGTCAGCTCCCGCAGGCCCTTGCGCGACGCCGTGGAGATCTCGAACACCTGCAGGCCGCGGGCTTCGAACTCCGGACGGACGAACTCGGCGAGCTCGGCGGCCTCCGGGACGTCGATCTTGTTCAGGACGACCACCCGCGGCCGCTCCTCGAGCTTCCCGCCGAGACCCGGCGTGTACTTCGCCAGCTCCAGTTCCAGAGCGTCCACATCGGACACGGGATCGCGGCCGGGCTCGAGGGTCGCGCAGTCGACGACGTGCACCAGCACCGCGCACCGCTCGATGTGGCGCAGGAAGTCGAGGCCGAGGCCCTTGCCTTCGGACGCGCCGGGGATCAGGCCGGGGACGTCGGCCATCGTGAAGACGGTGTCGCCGCCGGTGATCACGCCGAGGTTCGGCACCAGCGTCGTGAACGGGTAGTCGGCGATCTTCGGCTTGGCCGCCGACAGCACCGAGATCAGCGACGACTTGCCCGCGGACGGGAAGCCGAGCAGGCCGACGTCGGCGACCGAACGCAGCTCCAGCACGAGGTTGCGGGCCTCACCCGGCTCGCCCAGCAGCGCGAACCCGGGCGCCTTGCGGGCCTTCGACGACAGGGCGTGGTTGCCGAGACCGCCGCGGCCGCCCTGGGCCGCGACGAACGTGGTGCCCGGGCCGATCAGGTCGGCGACCATCTCGCCGTCCTCGGTGAACACGACGGTGCCCGAAGGCACCTTCATCACCAGGGTCTCGCCCGCCGCGCCCGCGCGGTTGCCGCCCTGGCCCATCTTGCCGCTGCCCGCCTTGGCGTGCGGGCGGAAGTGGAAGTCGAGCAGGGTGTGCACGTTCGGGTCGACGACCAGCAGGACGTCGCCGCCGTTGCCGCCGTTGCCGCCGTCCGGGCCGCCGAGGGGCTTGAACTTCTCGCGGTGCACCGAGGCGCAGCCGTTGCCCCCGTCACCGGCGGTCAGGTGGATCACCGCGCGGTCCACGAAACGGGACGCCATGACTTGCCTCTTTCATTCGCGAGCAGGGGATACACAAAACAAACGAGGGGTGGCACCGGATATTCCGGTCCCACCCCTCGTTCGAGGTCTAGCGTCGAGAACCGAAGACTCAGGCCTCGGCTGGCACGACGATGTTGATCGTCTTGCGACCACGCTTCTCGCCGAACTGGACCGCACCGGCGGCCAGCGCGAACAGCGTGTCGTCGCCGCCACGGCCGACGTTCACGCCCGGGTGGAACTTGGTGCCACGCTGGCGGATCAGGATCTCGCCGGCGTTGACTTCCTGGCCGCCGAAGCGCTTGACGCCGAGGCGCTGCGCGTTCGAGTCACGACCGTTGCGGGAGCTGGACGCACCCTTCTTGTGAGCCATAGCTCAGTCCTCTTTCTTACGAAGATCCGGGAAAGTCGTCAGATGGAGATGGCGGTGACCTCGACGCGGGTCAGCTTCTGCCGGTGACCCTGACGCTTGTGGTAGCCCGTCTTGTTCTTGAACTTGTGGATCCGGATCTTCGGACCCTTGGTCTGCTCGACGACCTTGCCGGTGACCGAGACCTTCGCCAACGCGTCGGCGTCCGTGGTGACCTCGCCACCGTCGACGTACAAAACGGCGGGGAGGATGTGCTCGGTGCCCGGCTCGCCCACGAGCTTCTCGACCTCGACCACGTCGCCGACGGCAACCTTGTACTGCTTGCCGCCGGTCTTGACGATCGCGTACGCCGACACGGAAGTCTCCTGCATTACTCGACAATGGGTGGGGGCCCCGCGCGATCGGCCCGCCTCCGGGAAGGCGGTCCTGCTCTCACGCAGGCGGCCTACTCTGGTGGTAGGCCGTACTACAGGTTACGTGGGGTGCCCCGGTGCGTTACCACCGGGGTCCCCTAGTTGTTCAGTTAGCGCTCTGCTCCGAGGCTTTGACCGGCGGCCCGGCCGGGCGTGACGCGGCCCGGCGCGGACGGCGCCGGGTCGAGCGCACGGCCGGTTCGGGCACGCTGACCTCGGGTTCGGCGACCGGCTCGGCGGCCTCCGAAGACTCTGTGACGGGCTCTTCCGCCGGCTCGGGCGCCGACGACCGCTCGACGGGCGGCTCGTCCTGCGGCACCGGCGTCTCGTCCGCCTCGGTGGTCACGGGGGTGTCCGCGACCTCCTTGGCGGGCACAGCCGGCTCCAGCGTGGCCGACTCCGGCGTCTCGGTGGCCTGGGAGGCCTCCGCCGTGTCGGTCACCTCGGGGACGGGCCCGTTGCCGTTGAGGGCGCCGTGCTCGTGGGGCTGTTCCTTCACGGCCTTGGACGCGTTCGCCATGGCCGCCACCGCGGACGCGATCGACTCGCGCTTCTCCGGCGGCGGAACGACGTGCACCTCGTCCTTGGCCACTTCGGCCGGCTGCGGCGCGGCTTCCTCGCCCTTGCCACCACGGCCGCGCGACCGGCGGGAGCTCTTCTCCCCGCCGCCACCGCCGCCGTTGCCACCACCGTTGCTGCCGCCGTTGCCACCGTGGGAGTGGCCCGTGCCGCCGGCCGTGCGCTGCGGCTCGGTCGAGACGATGACACCGCGGCCCTTGCAGTGCTCGCACGGCGTCGAGAACGCCTCGAGCAGCCCGGTGCCGATCTTCTTGCGGGTCATCTGGACCAGGCCCAGCGAGGTGACCTCGGCGACCTGGTGGCGGGTGCGGTCGCGGCCGAGGCACTCGGTGAGGCGGCGCAGCACCAGCTCGCGGTTGGACTCGAGCACCATGTCGATGAAGTCGATCACGATGATGCCGCCGATGTCCCGCAGCCGCAGCTGGCGGACGATCTCCTCCGCCGACTCCAGGTTGTTGCGGGTCACCGTCTCCTCGAGGTTGCCGCCCGAGCCGGTGAACTTGCCGGTGTTGACGTCGATGACCGTCATCGCCTCGGTGCGGTCGATCACCAGGTAGCCGCCCGAGGGCAGCCAGACCTTGCGGTCGAGGGCCTTGGTGATCTGCTCGTCGATCCGGTGGTCGGCGAACGCGTCACCGGTGCCGGTGTAGCGCTTGACCCGCTCGGCCAGCTCCGGCGCGACGTGCCGGACATAGTCGTTGATGGTCTCCCACGACCGGTTGCCCTGGATCTCCAGCTTGGCGAAGTCCTCGGTGAAGAGGTCACGCACGACCTTGACCAGCAGGTCCGGCTCTTCGTAGAGCATGGTCGGCGCGCCGCCCTTGCGGCCGGAGCCGGCGTCGGCCTTCTCCTTGATGACGTCCCACTGGGCCTTCAGGCGGTCGACGTCGCGGCCGAGCTCCTCCTCGCCGATGCCCTCGGAGGCGGTGCGGATGATGACACCCGCGTCCTCCGGGACGATCCGCTTGAGGATGTCCTTGAGCCGGCGGCGCTCGTTCTCCGGCAGCTTGCGGGAGATGCCGGTGGCGCCGCCCGCGGGGACGTACACCAGGAAGCGGCCGGGCAGCGAGATCTGCGTGGTCAGCCGGGCACCCTTGTGCCCGACCGGGTCCTTGGTCACCTGGACCAGCACGGAGTCGCCGGTGGAGAGCGCCTGCTCGATCTTGCGGGCCTTGCCCTCCAGGCCGGCGGCGTCCCAGTCGACCTCACCGGCGTAGAGCACGGCGTTGCGGCCGCGGCCGATGTCGATGAACGCGGCCTCCATGCTCGGCAGCACGTTCTGGACGCGGCCGAGGTAGACGTTGCCGACGATCGAGCCGGAGCCCGACTGCGTCACGAAGTGCTCGACCAGCACGCCGTCCTCGAGCACGGCGATCTGCGTGGAGTCGCCCTTCTCGAGGACGACCATCGTGCGATCGACCGACTCGCGGCGGGCGAGGAACTCGGCCTCGGACAGGATCGGGGCGCGGCGGCGGCCGGCCTCGCGGCCGTCACGGCGGCGCTGGCGCTTGGCCTCCAGGCGCGTCGAGCCGCGGACGCTGCGGACCTCGTCGCGCGCCGGGCGCTCGCGCTCGGCGCGTTCGGCCTGCTCGGCCTTGGCCTGGCGGACGTGGGTGACGGTGTTGGGCGGGTCGTCGGTGCCCGAGTCCCCGCTGTCGTCGCCGTCCGAGCCCTTGCGGCGACGGCGGCGGCGACGGCGCTTGCTGCCGCCTTCACCGTCGTTGTCGCTGTCGTTGTCGGAGTCGTCTTCGGGCTCCTCCGCGGTGTCCGGCTCGTCCTTGACGGCCTTTTCGTCCGTGGTGCCGTTGCGGGAGCGGCGGCGCGCCGGCGGCTGCTGCGGCTGCTCCTCCTCGGCCTGGGCGTCTTCGCCGTCGTTCTCGTCACTGCCGTCGGCGCCCTTGCCCCGGCCGCGGCCACGGCGGCCACGGCGTCGACGGCGGCGGCTGTTGGCGTCGTCACCGTCGTCGTCACCGGAGTCGGTGGCCGGCGTGGTGTCCTCGGCCTCCTCTTCCTCGGCGACCTCGGGCTCGGGCTGCTGGTGCCGCTGCTTCACCGGGGCCGGCGGCTCCGCGAACGGGTCGGCCGGCTTGCGGGCCGGCTTGGCCGCGGCGGGCTCGGGCGGCAGGAAGACCGGCGACGGCGCGGCGAACACCGGCAGGTGCGCGCGGGTCTTCTGCCGCGGCCGCGGCTTCTCGGCCTCGGCGGCCGGGACCTCGGGCACGACCGGAGCGGCCTCGGCCCTGGTGCGCCCGGCCGGGGTCACCTCGACGTCGCCACCGGAAGCCGGCGCGACCTCGACGTCACCGCCGGAGGCCGGAGCCGCTTCGACGTCGCCGCCCGAGAAGGCTTCGGCGACCTTGAGTGCCACTTCCCTGGTCACGCTCGACTGCGCGCTGCGGACGCTTTCGCCCAGTTCGGCCAGCTTCGCGAGGACGTCCCGGCTGTGCGACCCGAGCAGCTTGGCCAGCGCGTGCACCCGGATCCGGGCGGGCAGGTCGGCCAGCGGGCCGGTCGT
Organism: Amycolatopsis sp. NPDC049252; assembly: GCF_043197175.1. Classification (NCBI taxonomy): domain Bacteria; kingdom Bacillati; phylum Actinomycetota; class Actinomycetes; order Pseudonocardiales; family Pseudonocardiaceae; genus Amycolatopsis; species Amycolatopsis sp. NPDC049252. Next base: position 162,595 of record NZ_JBICSQ010000006.1, on the reverse strand, counting down.
GGGTGTGGCGGGATTCCCGCCGGTGTGCTCGGCGGGTGTTTCCGCGTTCGACATGTGTCTCCTCCGCCCCCGGGCGCGTCTGCCGGTTCAACCCGGCAGGGACGCGGCCGCGCAGGGGCCCCTTTCTGTTCGTTCCGCCGTGGTGGTCACCAGCGGCGGGAATCCTTGCCCGACGACCGGGCGCCGCACCACCGACTCCCGATGGCGCGCAACCCGGTCAAAGGTCTGCTCGGCGGCGTGCGTGCCCAGGCCTCACGGCCCCCGGGCCGCCCGCCACGTCGTCCAGCCACCCGGCTCGCGGGCGGCGACGCGCGTGGTGCTGGTTCATGCACTTCACCGGGCCACCGCTCCGCAGGCAGCACCTCTCACGTGCGCCCCGCGGCCCAGCGGCCATCCGCAGTATCCCACACCCGGTGACTGCTCCGGTGTACTCGGTACCTCCGGCAGGCCGCCCGGGCGCGCCGCGAGGGCACCGGCCGGGGGAACTTGGCCGCAGAGCTTGTCCGCCGGGCGCGCGGTGGCTAGCGTGCGGCTCGGGGTGGCCGGGCGCGCACGCGACGGCACCCGCGGTTCCTGCGTCCGGTGGGAGGTCCGGTGTCCCTGCTGGCGCGGCCGATGCGGGCGGCCGTGTGCACCGTCCTGGTGTTTTCGGGATGCGTCACCGCCGGTCCGGCGGCGGCCGACGAGTCCTCCTGCGCCCACGGGCGGACCCTGCGCTACGTCGTCACCTTCGACCGCGGCACGGCCGAGACCGCCGCACGTTCGGAGATTTCCGGCGCCTGTGGCGCCACGACCGTGTACTACCCGCAGATCGCCGTCGCCGTGGCCACCTCCGGCGATCCGGGGTTCGGGTCGCGGATCGGGCTGGACCGGACGTTCAGCGCCCAGGGCGAGCGGCTGGCCGCCCAGCGCGCGACCGACCCGGTGAAGCCCCAGCCCGCGCGGGCCGCGCTGGCGGCGACCGACCCCGCCGCGGTACCTGCCACGGACCTCAGCGACCGGCAGTGGGACATGCAGGCGATCAACGCGGGCTGGGCGCACAAGGTGTCCGACGGCAGCCGCGACGTCGTGGTCGGCGTGCTCGACTCGGGCATCGACCCGGTCCACCCGGACCTGACCGCGGCGCTGGACCGCGACGACTCCGCCGGCTGCCTCACCGGCGCCCCCGACCAGGACCGCAGCGCCTGGGCGCCGACGACGTCCGTGCACGGCACGCACGTGGCCGGGATCATCGCGGCGGCCGACGACGGCCACGGCGTCACGGGTGTGGCGCCCGGCGTGCGCGTCGCCTCGGTCAAGGTGATCGACGACCGCGGTTACGCCGACCCGGAGGCTGCCGTGTGCGGGCTCATGTGGGCGGCGTCGCGGCACATGCAGCTGACGAACAGCAGCTTCTTCGTCAACCCGTGGTCGCTGTCGTGCATCCGCGGCGACGATCGCGGGGTGGTGCACGAAGTGCTGGCCAGAGCGGTGGAGTACAGCACGTCGGCGGGCACGCTGAACGTCGCGGCGGCGACCAACGAGGCCGTCGACCTGACCCCGTCCGCCCGTTCGGGCACCCCCGGCGCGGGCACCGGCTGCGAGGCCCTGCCCGCCGGCCTGCGGGACGTCGTCGCGGTGTCGGCCGTCGGCGCGGACCGGGTGAAGGCGGGGTACAGCTCGTACGGGCTGGGCGTGATCGACGTCACCGCGCCCGGCGGCGAGACCGGCCAGTGCGTGCTCTCGACGGTCCCGGGCGGGTACGCGCCGCTGTGCGGGACGTCGATGGCGGCCCCGCACGTCGCCGGGGTGCTCGCGCTGCTGGCGTCTACGCATCCCGGCGCGGGCCCGCGGCAGCTGCGGCGGATCCTGGACGGGCAGGCGGCGCCGATGCCCTGCCCGGCCGACTACGACCTGACCGGGGACGGCACCCAGGACGCGTACTGCGCGGGGTACGAGGGGTTCAACGGCTTCTACGGGCACGGGATGGTGGACGCGATGGCAGCGGTGGCGCCGCGGAGCGGGCGGCCGGACCCGGCTCGCTGAGCCGCGTCACCACCCGGTTCTCGCGTGATCGGGACGGGACTCGCGTGACGGGAAGGGCATCTCGCGTGATTCGACGCGGGACTCGCGAGGTTCGGTTCGGAATTCCGCGTGATGGGGACGTAGGTCACGAGCCTTGCGGAGCCACTCGCGTGATGGGGCGGTCGAGTCTCGTGATCGGAGGGTCGACACGGGTGATCCGACGGACGACACGCGTACCTGGGTGGACGACACGCGTACCTGGGTGGACGACACGCGTACCTGGGTGGACGACACGCGTACCTGGGTGGACGACACGGCGTCAGGTGAGCAGGAGTTTCGCGATGCGGCGGGTCGAGGCCCAGAGGCCCACGCCGCCCAGGACCAGCAGGTAGGCGAGGTTGCCCAGCATGCCCGGCGAGAGGATGCCCGTCGCCAGGCCGCGCATCAGCTCGATCGCGTGGTAGAGCGGGAAGCAGCGGACCACCCACTGCAGCGGCTCGGGGTACACCGTCAGCGGGAAGAACGTCGTCGAGAACAGGAACATCGGCATCAGCACCAGCTGGATGTAGTCGAACTGGGCCGTCGACTTGACGAACGTCACCAGGGCCATGCCGATCGCCGAGAAGGCCAGGCCCACCAGGAGCGCCGCCGGGACCATCAGCAGCGCCCACCACGACGCCAGCAGGCCCATGGCCGCTGCGACGGCGAGGAACGCCACCGCGTAGACGCCGCCGCGCAGGATGGCCCAGCCGATCTCGCCCAAGGCGACGTCCAGCGGGCCGATCGGGGTCGCCAGCATCGCGTCGTAGAGCTTCGCGTAGCGCAGCTTGAAGAACAGGTTGAACGTCGACTCGAACACGGCGCCGTTCATCGCCGATGTCGCCAGCAGGGCCGGGGCGACGAACGCGACGTAGCTCATCGGACGGCCGTCGGGGCCCGTGACCTCGCTGACGAGCCTGCCGAACCCCAGCTGGAACGCCAGCAGGTAGAGGAACGGCTCGGCGGCGCCGGACAGGAAGATCAGCCAGCTGTTGCGGTAGACCATGGTCGCGCGCTCGATCAGCGCGCTGGCCCGGCCGGCGTACAGCCCGGGCGGGAGGATCCGCAGCAGCAGCCCGACGCGCCGCGGCGGGGCCTGGACGCTCACCATCACACCACCAGCCTCTTGTAGAACGCCCGGTGCGCCAGCGCCCACCCGGCCGCGAACAGGGCCGCGAGCACGGCGAAGTGGCCGAGCATCGCCCAGCCACCGACCCCGCCGACGCTCACCCCGCGGGCCAGCTGCGAGCCGTGCCACAGCGGGGAGAGCCAGGCCAGCCAGCGGATCGCGGCGGGCAGCTGGGAGATCGGGAAGAACGTGCCGGAGAACAACGTCATCGGCATCACGACGAAGCGGAAGATCAGCCCGAACCGCTGGCCCTCGTCGGAGGTGCGGGCCGCCAGCGCGGTCATCGGCGTGGTGCAGGCGAGCCCGGTGACCGTGCCGGCGACGATCACCAGCAGCACGCCGGGCCCGGTCCAGGCGCCGAAGAACACCGCGACGAACGCGTAGATCGCGCCGGCCAGGGTCAGCCGCAGCGCCGACCAGATCAGGTGGCCGCCGAGCACCTGCCCGGGTGACACCGGCGTGGCGGTGACGGCCAGGTAGTCCTTCTGCCACTTGAACCCGGAGAGCACGGGGTAGCTCGATTCGCCGACCGCCTGCTGCGCGGCACCGGCGGCGAGCAGCGCGGGCGCGATGTACTGCAGGTAGGAGAGCCCGCCGGTGACCGCGCCGGGCCGCACCTGCGACCCGAAGCCCAGCCCCATGGCGGCGAGGAACAGCACCGGCTGCAGGCCGGTGGAGTACAGGGTGGTCAGCCAGTGCCGGCGGTACCAGGTCCAGTGCCCTTCGACGCGCAGCCAGGCGCCGTGCCACCGGCCGACCACCCGGCCGGAGGACTCGACGGTGGTCATGGCCGGTCCCTTCGCAGGAGGCGCGATCGCCGGATCTCCCGGCGGGGGTGCGCGCGTGAGCCACGCTCCCGCGGGTCTCTCCGGCGAGGGGCATCGGCAAGATCCCGGCAGAGTCGTGGCCGGGGCCGCCGGGCCAGGGCGACGATTGCGACCGGAACGACCGACTCGCCACCCGCAACGGCCGACTCGCCGACCGGAACGGCCAGCTCGCCGACCGGAGCGGCCGACTCGCCGGGAGGACGAAGCGGCGCGAGGCGGCTATGGGCGCAAAGGGAACCTGGGAGCATCAGTCCACCAGGGTCCGGCCGGTCAGCCTGAGGAACACGTCCTCCAGGGAGCTGCGGCGCACCAGGCTCGACAGCGGCCGCAGGCCCCGGGCGTGGGTGGCTTCCAAAGCCGCCTCGCCGTCGTTGCTGTAGAGCAGCACCCGGTCCGGCAGCACCTCCACCCGCTCCGCCAGGCCCTCCACCTGCGAAGCCGCCGACTCCTGCTCCCCCGACGCGAACCGCAGCTCGACCACTTCGCGGGTCGAGTAGCGGCTGATCAGCTCGGCGGGCGAGCCCTCCGCGGCGATGCGGCCGTGGTCCATCACCACCAGCCTGTCGCACAGCTGCTCGGCTTCGTCCATGTAGTGCGTCGTGACGATCAGCGTGGTGCCCTGGGCCTTGAGCCGGAACAGCCGGTCCCACAACAGGTGCCGGGCCTGCGGGTCCAGGCCGGTCGTCGGTTCGTCGAGCAGCAGCAGCTCCGGGTCGTTGACCAGCGAACGCGCGATCGTGAGGCGCCGCTTCATGCCGCCCGACAGCGGGTCGACCTTGTCGTCCGCGCGGTCGGTCAGCTGGGCGAACTCCAGCAGTTCCGCCGCTTTGCGACGAGCAGAAGCCCGCGACAGCCCGAAGTAGCGGGCGTACACGATCAGGTTCTCCCGGACGGTCAGCTCGACGTCCAGGTTGTCCAGCTGCGGCACCACGCCGAGGCGCGCGCGGATCCGCGGGCCCGCCGCGTCCGGGTCCAGGCCGAGCACCCGCAGGTCGCCGTCGGTTCTCGGCGACACGCACGCGATCATCCGCATGGTCGACGACTTCCCGGCGCCGTTCGGGCCGAGGAAGCCGAACGCCTCCCCGCGCCGCACCTCGACGTCGATCCCGCGCACGGCTTCGAACTCGCCGAACCGCTTCACCAGTGCCTTGGCCTGCACCAGCGCCGGTTCCCGCTCCTCCGTTTGGTCCACGTCCCGAACCCTAGGACCCGCCACCGACAAAAACCGAACGGTTTACCCGCGAACGGTCGAAACCAGCGTTTTCGTCACCCCGTTGACCGTCACCGACAACCGCGCGACACCCGGGCGCAACGCCGTCAGCACGCCGGTCGACGGGTCGAACGACGCCACGTCCCACGGCGCCGGTGGCCAGCCGCCCGAGGCGATGTGCGTGCCCCACGCCCCCGTCCAGTCCGCGCTGACCGGGTACGACACCGGGACGTCGCGGGTGCCTTGACGCAGCGTCGCGCGCACGTCGGCGCGGGCGCCCCGGGAAAGCACCGCGGGACCGGTGATGCTCAGCGCATCGACGTTCGGCCGCGTCTCGAACCGCACCGGCTGCGCGCGGTCGGCCGGGTCGACGCGCAGCAGCGTCCAGCCGACGAACCCGCCGTCGCCCGGCGCGGCCGCGGGCGTCTTGCCCGAGTTGCCGTTGACCAGGTACGGCACACCGTCCACACGCGACAGTGAGAACACGCCCGCGTGCGAGGCGATCGACGCCGCGGGCTTGCCGGACACCTGCTCGAAACCGGTCAGCCACCTGGTCAGCAGCGCGGCTTCCTTCGGGTCCGCGAGCTGGGAGTTGCCGGTCGGGCTCGGGTCCTTCACCGGGTGGTGCATCGCGACGACGACCCCGCGCACGTTCCGGTCGGCGGCCGCCGAGTCGAGCGCCGAGCGCAGCAGCCGGACCTGGTCGAACCCGCCGGCCCGCAGCGAGCCGCGCGAGGAGTCGAGCAGCACCAGCCGGATCCCGTGCAGGTCGACGACGCGGTGGGTGTCGCCGAAGACGGCCTGGAAGCTGGCCAGCCCGTTGCCGCCCTCGGCCTCGTGGTTGCCCGGCACGTAGTACCACGGCGCCTTGCCGTCCAGTTCCTCGGAAATCACCTGCCGCGCCAGCGTGAAGTCGGGCGGGGTGCCGCGGTCGACGAAGTCGCCGTTGATCAGCACCAGGTCCGGCTTCGCCGCGACGGCCTCGCGCAGCGCCCGCCGCGCCTGGGCGACCAGCGGTCCGGTGGGGTCGTCCGCGGTGAACTGCGCGTCGCTGACGACCGCGACCCGCAGGCCGCCGGCCAGCGTGCCGTCGGTGACCAGGGCCGGGTCGTGCGGCGCCGGGTCCGCGGGCACGGTCGCCGACGGCGCCACCTCGAACGTCAGGTCGTCGAACACCAGCCGGCCCTCGTGCTGCTGGTCCGGCACGTTTTCGACGGCGTAGAACCGTGCCAGCCGCTGCCCGTCGGGCAGCCCGGCGGGCACCGTCGCGGTGACGTACCGCCAGCCCGTCCAGTCCACGCTCAGCGCAAGGTCCACAATGGACGCGACGTTCGCGCCGTCGCGCAGTTCCGCCCGCAGCCAGGCGCCCTTGCCGTCGCCGTTCACCCACAGGCCGATCTTCTGCGTGCCCTTCGGCACCGGCAAAGCCGCCGCCGGCGTCACGTAGGCGGCGCGGGTCGCGGTCGTGCCCGTGAGGCGGTAGTCGAGGGCCAGGCCCTGGCCGCCGTCCCGGCCGGGTGCCGCCGACAGCGCCGCGCCGACGACCGCCGGGTACACCGTGGCCGCCCAGCCCGCCGGGCCGTCCAGCGGGGCCGCGACCTGCGGAACCGTGCCGACCGAAGCGGCCAGGTGGGTGGTCAGGCCCGCGGCCGTCGCGGTGATCGCGGAGGCGCCGGACGCGGTCAGCGCCGTCACCGAGTAGCCGTCGCCCGCCGGGGTCACGCGAATGACCGAGTGGTCGTAGTCGAGCTTGACGTCGTCGGGCTCCAGCCAGGTGCCGTACCCGTCGGCGTCGTAGCCGTAGACCTTGAACGTGCTCGTCGCGCCGGCCGCCGACAGGGCCACCTGCTCGGTGCTCGTGCCGAGCCGGACCGGCTTGCCCAGCACCGAAAGCGCCGTCTTCCCGGACGCCCGGCCCGCCCTCGCGACGACGTCGACACCGCCGGGACCGTGCCCGGTCACCACCCCGTGCGTCACGGTCGCCCGCCGGAGGTCGGACGTCGTCCAGCGCGGGTCGGCGGCGACCGCGGCGCCGGTCTCGTCGTGGCCGTCGGCGACCAGGTGCCGGGTCAGGCCGGACAGGACGCGGGTCGCGTCGGCCGTCACGACCGCGGGGGCGGGCGCGAAGGCGGTCAGCTTCCCGCTGCCGGGGACCGTGCCGAAGCCGATCCCGTTGGGCACCAGGCGTTCCCCGCCGTCGGAGGGCGAGTTGCGGACGCTCGGCGCCGCCTCGCCCTCGTTGCGCGCCAGCAGGGTCGAGGAGCCGCCGCCGTCGAGGTTGATCGCGTCGTCGGCGCCGAGGCTCTTCAGGTGCCGCGCGAGTTCCAGCTCGGTCATGCCGCGGCTGTCGGCCTGCCGTCCGTCCACAGTGGCCAGCCACAGCTTCGTGCCGTCGGCGGAGAAGCCGACCGCGGTGCGCGGGGCCAGCGCGACGTTGTCGACGGGCTGCACGACCCCGTCGCGCAGCAGGACTTCGTTGCCGCCCACCGCGACCGCGACCTTCCCGGCGTCCGTGCGGGGTGCGTACGCGACGCCGACCGCGTCACCCGGCTTCAACGCGGCGAGCGCGTCCGCGCCGGCTTCGCGGGCCAGGAGCACGGTCGTGCCCGCCGCGATCGGGCCGTCCGCCGGCGCGGTGCGCACCTGGGTGACCACGCCGTCGCGCAGCTCCACCTCGAGCACCCGGGACGCACCGGCCACCGAAGTCGCACGGCCGGAAGCACCCCACAACGGCGTGTAGACGCCGATCGCGTCGCGGCCGAGGACCGGGCTGTTGAAGTTCGTGGCCTTCACCGCGGTGCCGCCGGGGAGCGTCACCGTGGCTTCGAGGAAGACCGAAGCGAGACGCGCCTTGCCCTCGTCGGTGATCGACGCGGTGAGGTTGTGCCCGGCCTCGGGCGCGGTCTGCAGCTGCCCGTGGTCGACGCCGACGCCGATCGGCGCGCCGGTGGCGTTGATGTCGAAGAAGTCGCCGTTCACCCCCGCGACCGCGCCGGCGCGCGCGACCTGCTGCGAGAGCGGTGTGCGCGCGGAAACCGTGCCCGGGCTCAGGTAGGTCGGCTTGAGCACCTTGCTGCCGAGGTCGACGGCGAGGGTGTCACCGCGGATCCAGCCCGCCGGGCCGTAGCGGTCGAACTGGGTGAGGTCCAGGCCGGGCGCGACCTCGGTGGTCGCGCTGCCGGTGACCAGGCCGTCGTCCGGGTCGGCTGCGGCGAAGGTGACCGGGCCTTCGTGGGCCGACGACGCGGCGGGCGCGGCCTCGATCGGCGGCGTCCCCAGCGGCGCGGCGAGCGGATCGGCGTGCGCCGGGACGACGATCCCCGACGCGAGCAGCGCGATGAGCGCGCCGGAGAGCACTGTGCGTGACTTCTTCACCGGGTACCCCAGTATCGAGTGAGGGAGTGAGCCGGATCAGCACAGCGCAGCGGCACGGCCACGGGAAGGCTTCCCGGTGAACGCCGCCTGAATGGTCTAGAACAGCTACCGCGTCAGGGGGTGAGCGGTGAGGCGAGCAGGGCGGCCGCGGCGGCGCCCTCGGTCCGCGGCGCCGGGCCGGTGCGCTTCCACAGCCGCAGCAGGAGGTCCCGCGCCGGGGCTTCGACGGTCGCGGCGCAGTCGGCGGCCGGACCCAGCGCGGGCGGTTCGCCGGGGTGGACGGTCCAGACGTCACCGGTGTCGGTGGCGTGCAGCGCGACCGGTCCGGGCAGGTGGGGCACGGGGTGCCAGCGGGTGACCCGCGGCATCAGGACGGCGAGGACCTCGTCGACGCCGTCGGCGGCCACGGCCGGGTCGAGCGCGAAGTCGTGGCCCGCCGCACCACGCGCGTCGGCGAGGTGGACGGCGGTTTCGTGGACCTGGCGGCGGTACCAGAACGCCTTGGTCTTCTCGGCGCCGCCGAAGTGCCAGCAGCGGTCGCCGGGGTTCGCGGCTTCGAGCGCGTCCAAGAGCTGCTCGGCGCTCGAGGCGTACCAGGACGCGAGGTCGGCGCCGGGGCCGTCCGCGAAGTTCTGCCGCTGGGATTCGCCGGTCGTGACGACGGAGGCGGCCCAGCGGTGGACGTTCCCGAGGTGCGTGCCGAGGTCGGCCAGCGTCCACTCGCCGCAGTCCGCCACCGGGGCGGCCGGGTCGGCGGTGCGCAGGACGTCGGTGAACCCGCCGGTCAGCTCCCGCAGCACGGGAAGGTAGTCGCGGGCCGGGAACGGCATCGTCGTCACGGGGCCTCCGGGAGGGAACCGGGGCCACGCGCGAGCGTGGCCCCGGTGTCGATCACAGGTCGGGGAACCAGAGCTTCAGCTCGCGCTCGGCCGACTCCGGCGAGTCCGAGCCGTGGACCAGGTTGTACTGGGTCTCCAGGGCGAAGTCGCCGCGGATGGTGCCCGGGGTGGCCTTCTCGACCGGGTCGGTGCCGCCGGCCAGCTGGCGGAACGCCGGAATGGCGCGCGGGCCCTCGACGGCGAGCGCGACCAGCGGGCCCGAGGTGATGAACTCCAGCAGCTCGCCGAAGAACGAACGCTCCTTGTGCTCGGCGTAGTGTTCCTCGGCCAGGGCCTGGGGCACGGTGCGCAGCTCGAGGGCGACGAGCTTGAGGCCCTTGCGCTCGATCCGCGAGACGACCTCGCCGACGAGGCCGCGCGCGACGCCATCGGGCTTGACCAGGACCAGCGTGCGTTCAGTCACGACGGTGTTTCTCCTTGTTGCGGTTGCGTGTCGGTGCGCGCGAGCCTAGCCGACCCCCTCGACGGCCTTCGTAGTCGACGTCACTTCTGCGCAACGTGGGCTCAGCGGCCCTGCGGGTGCAGCTTCTTGGACCACAGCGACGCACCCGTCGCGTCGCGCAGGTCCACCGTCAGGTCGCCGCTCGCGCCGTCGATGTTCAGCTCGCCGAAGTGCTGGAAACCGTCGATCGGGGCCGTGTTGGCGACCGGCGGGGCGTGGACGAACACCGCTTCCGGGCCGAACGTCGGGTCGAGGGTGTTGGGGCCGAACGCGCCCGCGTTCAGCGGCCCGGACACGAACTCCCAGAACGGGTCGAAGTCCTGGAACGCCGCGCGGTCCGGCGAATAGTGGTGCGCCGCCGTGTAGTGGACGTCCGCGGTCAGCCAGACGACGTTGCGGACACGGCGGCGCTGGATCTCCCGCAGCACCCACGCCAGCTCCGTCTCGCGGCCGCCGGGCGCGCCCGGCAGGTTGTTCGCCACGGCCTCGATGGCGGTGCCGTCCGGCACGACCAGGCCCAGCGGCATGTCCGCCTGGACGATCTTCCAGGTCGCCGTGCTGCGGCCGAGCGCGTCGGCCAGCCAGCGGGCCTGGCGGTCGCCGAGGATGTACCCCGGCTTCGTCCGGTCGGCCGTGTTGGCGTTGCGGTAGGTCCGCATGTCCAGCACGAAGATCTCGGCCCGCGTGCCGTACTTGAAGCTGCGGTAGACGCGGCCGTCGACCGCCTGGCGCGAGTCGATCGGGTGCCACTCGTGGAACGCCTGGTAGGCCCGCGGCGCGAGCACGTCGACGCGCTTCTCGGTGTACGCCGGGTTGTCGAGGATCTTGCCCGGGTACCAGTTGTTCAGGACTTCGTGGTCGTCCCACTGGACATAACTGGGCACCTGCGCGGCGAAGCGGCGGAAGTGCTCGTCGAGGCGGTTGTACGCGTGCTGACCGCGGAACTCCGCCAGCGTCTCGGCGACCTTCGACTTCTCCGCCGTCACGACGTTGCGCCAGGTGCGGCCGCCGGGGAGCGTGACGGTCTCGGTCAGCGGGCCGTCGGAGTACACCGTGTCGCCGCTGTGCAGGAACACGTCCGGGCGCCGGGCGGCCATCGCGGAGAAGATCGTCATGCCGCCCAGGTCCGGGTTGATGCCCCAGTTCTGGCCGACGACGTCACCCGACCACAGGATCCGGGCGCTGCTGCGGCCGACCGGCGCCGTGGCGAACGTGCCGGTCAGCGGCTCGCTCGTGGCGCGCCCGTCCAGCGACTCCGCCGTGACGCGGTAGTGGAACCCGGTGCCCGGCTGCAGCCCGGCGACGCGCACCCGGCCGGTGCCGTCGCTGTCCGGGCCGACGGCGGGGCCGGTGACGCGGCGGGCGTGCCGGAACGACGGGTCCCGCGCGATCTCGACGACCAGCCGCGACGGCCGGTCGGCACGCGACCAGACGACGGCGGAGCCCGGCGTGACGTCGCCGGACTGGACGCCGTGGGTGAGCACGGGCCGGTCGCGGCGCACCAGCGGCGTCGCGGCGAAGGCGGTGGACGGCAGCACGAGCGTGGCCGCGGCGCCGGTCAGGCCGGCCTTGAACAGCGTGCGTCGGGAGTGGCAGGTCGGTTCGGTCATGGCCGGATCCAACCCCGCCCCGGCCAACGCCGGATGGCGCGCGGGTGAACGGAATCCGGGGGATTTCCCCCATGGCCGACGTCCTCGCCGTCGGTAACGTGGCGATCACGACAAGGGGGTCAGATGCGACCGTTCAGGAAAACCCTCGCTGTGTTGACGGCGGCACTCACCATCACCACGCTCGGTACCGGGATCGCGGACGCGGGACAGGACGGCGCCAAGGCCGTCCTCCGCTACACCGAGCACGGCATCCCGCACATCGTCGCGAAGGACTTCTCCGGACTCGGGTACGGGTACGGCTTCGCGGCGGCGACCGACAACGTCTGCGAGCTCGCGAACATCTACCTGACGGTGAGCGCGCAGCGTTCGAAGTACTTCGGCCCGGAGGGCGGCGGCTACCCGTCGCTGTCCGAAGCGGGCGGCAACCTGCACAGCGACCTGTTCTTCCAGCAGCTCAACGACTCCCACGTCGTCGACAAGCTGGTCGCGCAGCCCGCGCCGCTGGGGCCGCGGCCCGAGGTCCGCGAGATCGTCTCCGGGTACGTCCGCGGCTTCAACGCCTATCTCGCCCGCACCGGCCGGGCCGGGATCTCGGACCCCGCCTGCCGCGGTGCCGGCTGGGTGCGACCGATCACCGAGCAGGACTTCTACCGGCACTACTACGCCATCGCGATCACCGGCGGGCAGGGCGTCTTCACCGAAAGCCTCTTCACCGCGCCGCCGTCCGGCGCGACACCGGCGCCGGGCACGGCGGACCAGCTCTCGGCGAGCGTCCGGCAGGCGCTCGGCGGAAGCGGCCTGGGCAGCAACGGCCTCGCGATCGGCGCGGACAGCACCGCCGCGGGCCGGGGCAGCGTGCTGCTCGGCAACCCGCACTACCCGTGGCAGGCCGGGCGCCGGTTCTGGCAGAGCCAGCTGACCGTCCCCGGCCGGTTCGACGTGGCCGGCGCGAGCCTGCTCGGCATGCCGTTCGTCCAGATCGGGCACACCGCGGACGCCGCGTGGACGCACACGGTGTCCACCCCCGTCACGTTCGGCTTCTTCGAAGTGCCGCTGCGAGCGGGCGACCCGACGACCTACCTGGTCGACGGCAAGGCGGAGAAGATGACGTCCCGCGACGTCACGGTCCAGGTGCGCCGGGCCGACGGCTCGCTCGAGCCGGTCCGCCGGACGTTCTGGTCGACGCGCTACGGGCCGGTGATCGGCGACTTCCAGGGCATTCCCCTGCCGTGGACGGCGAAGTCGGCGTACACGGCGCGCGACGCCAACGCCACGAACCTGCGCGGCCTCAACACCTGGTTCGAGCTCGACCAGGCCCGCAGCACGGCCGACGTCTCGCGCGCGCTGAGCAGCACCCAGGGCGTGCCGTGGGTCAACACGATCGCCACCGACCGGGCCGGCAACGCGCTGTACTCGGACGTCCAGGTCGTCCCGCACGTCACCGACGAACTGGCGAAGACGTGCGGCACTCCCTTGGGGCAGCAGACGTTCCCCGCGGCCGGACTGGCTATTTTGGACGGTGGGAAGTCGTCGTGTGGCTGGGGTGCCGACCCCGGCGCGATCGAGCCGGGCATCTTCGCGCCCTCGCGGCTGCCCCAGCAGCAAAGCCGGGACTACGAGCTGAACACCAACGACAGCGCCTGGCTCGCGAACGCGAAAACCCCGATCACGGGCTACCCGCGGATCGTCGGCGACATCGGCACCGAACGTTCTCCGCGCACGCGGGAAGCGTTGCTCACGGCGGAAAAGGGCGGCTTCACCACGGACTCGATGAAGCGGATGCTGTTCACCGACCACAGCCTGCTCGCCGACCTGACGGCGGCGGACCTGGCGAAGCTGTGCGCGTCGCTGCCCGGCGGGCAGGCGCCGTCGTCGTCCGGCCCGGTGCCGGTCGGGCCCGCCTGTACGGCCTTGGCGAGCTGGGACCACACGTACTCGCTCGACAGCCGGGGATCGCTGCTGTTCCAGCGGTTCGCGGCCCACCTCGGCGGCCTGCCGGCGCGGTTCACCGTACCGTTCGACCCGAAGGCGCCGCTGACCACACCGAACACGCTCAACACCGCGGATCCCGGAGTGCAGAAGGCGTTCGGCGATGCATTGGCCGACCTGCGCGGAGCCGGCCTTCCGGCCGACGCGGAGCTGCGGGACGGCCAGGCCGTCACCCGTAACGGCGAGCGCATCCCGATCCACGGCGGGCCGGGTTTCCTCGGCGTGCTCGACGTCGTGACGCCGCAGTGGGATCCGGCGCGCGGGAACACCGAGATCGTGCACGGGTCGAGCTACATCCAGGTGGTCGGGTTCAGCGGGCGCGCGTGCCCGGACTCCTCGACGTTGCTGACGTACTCGCAGTCGGCGAACCCGAAGTCGCCGTACCACAGCGATCAGACGAAGCTCTTCAGCCGGGGCGAGTGGGTGAAGGAACGCTTCTGCGAAGCCGACATCCTGCACTCCCCCGCGCTGCGAGTGGTCGTGCTGCGCTGACGTCCGCGGCGAAGGCGGGCGCTCAGGCGCCCGTCTTCGCCGTGAGGCCGCGGAGATCGGCGAAGGCTTCGTCCAGGTGCTCGTCCAGGTCTCGCGACGAGTCGTCGAGCCAGGCCTGGATGGCGTGGTGGCACGTGGCCCAGCCGGTCTGGGCGGCCAGCCCGGCCAGCCGGTCGCCGACTCCGCGCTGCCGCAGCGCTTCCGTCAGCGCTTCGCTGAGGTAAGCGTGCTTGGCCAGTTCGCGCTCGCGCAGGGCCGGCGTCGCGGCGATGACGGCCATGCGCGGTTCGGAGAACGGGCGGTTCCCCTCGAGGATCTCTCCGGCCTTCCGGAACGCGCGGAGCAGGACTTCGAACGGCTCCAGGCCGTCCGGTGCCTCGGCCACCTCCCGCACCATCGTGTCCCGCAGCGCGGCTTCACCACCGAACAGCACTTCGCGCTTGTCCGGGAAGTGCCGGAAGAACGTGCGCTCGTTGACGCCCGCGCGGGCCGCGATTTCGGCCGTCGTCGTCTGGTCGAACCCGCGTTCGCCGTACAGCTCCAGGGCCGCCTGCTGCAGACGGCGGCGCGCTTCTTCTCCGCTTCGGGGCACCCCGTGAGCCCACCCGGTAGCGCCAGTGACTGACGCTACGCGGTACGGTTCGTAGTGTCAGTCACTGGCACTACGCGGGAGAGTCCCATGCACGTCTTCGTCACCGGCGGTTCCGGCCTGACCGGCCCCGCCATCGTCACCGAGCTTGTTTCCGCTGGTCACAGCGTCACCGGCCTGGCCCGTTCGGACGCCTCGGCCGCCCGGCTCGAGGCGCTGGGCGCCACCCCGCACCGCGGCTCGCTGGACGACCTCGACAGCCTGCGCGCCGGCGCCGAGGCCGCCGACGGTGTCCTGCACATGGCCTTCGGCGGCGACTTCGCCGACCCCGACGACATGATGCGGCGCGACCGGACGGCGATCGAAACGCTCGGCCAAGCGCTGGCGGGTTCCGGGAAGCCGTTCGTCAGCACGTCGGGCACGCTGGTCATGCCCGCCGGCCGGGAGAGCACCGAGCGGGACGAGCCCGACACGACCGGGCGCGCCGCGTTCCGGATCCCCGGCGAGCGGGCCTGCCTGGCCTTCGCCGGGCGTGGCGTGCGGTCGAGCGTCGTCCGGCTGGCCCCGACCGTGCACGGCCCCGGCGACTACGGCTTCATCGGCAAGCTCGTCGACACCGCGCGCAAGACCGGCGTCTCGGCCTACGTCGGCGACGGCGGCAACCGGTGGCCCGCGGTCCACCGCCTCGACGCGGCGGTGCTGTTCCGCCTGGCTCTGGAGCAGGCTCCCGCCGGCAGCGTCCTGCACGGTGCGGCCGAGAACGTCGTCTTCAAGGACATCGCCGAGACGATCGCTCGCGGTCTCGGCCTGCCCACGGCCGCGCTGACCCCGGAGGAAGCCTCGACGCACTTCGCGAGCCCGTTCCTGGGCGCGGCATACGCGTTCGACGCGCCTGTCTCCAGCGCGCTCACCCGGGAGCTGCTCGGCTGGTCACCGAGCCACCCCGCCCTGCTCGACGACCTCGAGCAGGGCGACTACCTCTAGGCCTGGGGTTGCTGCTGGCTCGCCAGGGTGCCGGCCGCCATCCGGCGGGCGACGTCCTTGCGCAGCCACAGCAGCCACAGCCAGACCGCCAGGAAGATCACACCCAGCACGGCGATCGCGGGCAGCCAGAACACCAGCGCGATCAGCACCACCTGCAGGGCGAGCAGCACCGGGACGGTCCACGGGCGCTTGACGAACCCGCACAGAACGACGTGCAGGAGCGCGACGGCCAGCACCGTCCAGCCGGTCGCCGTGCCGATGCCGCCGCCCAGCTTGTTCACCACCGGCAGCGCCAGCGCCACCGTGATGCCCTCCAGGATCAGCATCCCCGACATCACGCCGCGGAACCCCTTCATCGGGTCCTTCGGCTTCGGGGCCGGGGTTTCCTCGCTCACGACGGCTCCTTCCCGAACAGCGTGCGCGCCTCGCCCGCGGTGACGACCGAGCCGGTGACCAGCACACCGCCGCCCGCGAGGGGCTCTTCGGGGTCGTCACTGGTCTCCACCAGCGCGATCGCCGTCTCGACCGCGGTCTCCAGGTCGGTTTCGGCGACGACGCGGTCTTCGCCGAAGATCGAGTTCGCCAGCTCGTTGAGCTCTTCCAGCGGCATCGAGCGCGGCGACGAGTTGCGGGTGACGACGACGTCGGACAGCACCGGCTCGAGCGCGTCGAGGATGCCGCGGGCGTCCTTCTCGGCCATCACGCCGACGACGCCGACCAGGCGGCGGAAGGCGAACTCCTCGGCCACGGTCGCGGCCAGCGCGCGGGCGCCGTGCGGGTTGTGCGCGGCGTCGAGCAGCACCGTCGGCGCCGCGCGGACGCGCTCGAGCCGGCCGGGGTTCTCGACCTCCGCGAACGCTTCGCGCACGGCCTCGACGACCAGCTGCTTGTCCTTGCCCGCCCCGAAGAACGCCTCGACGGCGGCCAGCGCGAGCGCGGCGTTCGCGGCCTGGTGCGCGCCGTGCAGCGGCAGGAAGACCTCGTCGTAGACGCCGCCGAGGCCCTGCAGCTTCAGCATCTGCCCGCCGACGGCGATCTCGCGCTCGAGCACGCCGAACTCGCTGCCCGCGCGGGCCACCGCGGCGTCGACCTCGACGGCGCGGTCCAGCAGCACCTTCAGGACCTCGGGGTCCTGCTCGGCGATCACCGCGACGGAACCGGGCTTGATGATCCCGGCCTTCTCCTTCGCGGCGCCGAGGATGTCGGGGCCGAGGTACTCGACGTGGTCGAGGCCGATCGGCGTGATGACGGCGACCTCGGCGTCCGCGACGTTCGTGGCGTCCCAGGCCCCGCCCAGGCCGGCCTCGATGACGGCGGCTTCGACGGGCGCGTCGGCGAAGGCGGCGAACGCCATGCCGGTGAGGATCTCGAACTTGCTCATCGCCACGCCGTCGGCGGCGGCGCCGTCCACCATCGCCACGTACGGCGCGAGGTCGTGCCACAGCTCGGCGTAGCGCGCGGCCGGGATCGGGTGGCCGTCCAGCGCGATCCGCTCGGTGACCAGCTGCAGGTGCGGGCTCGTGTAGCGGCCGACGCGCAGGCCCATCCGGGTCAGCAGCGAGTCGATCATCCGGGCCGTGGAGCCCTTGCCGTTGGTGCCGGCCACGTGCAGCACCGGGTAGCCGCGGTTCGGCTCGCCCAGCAGCTGCACCAGCGCGGAGATGCGCGTGAGCGACGGCTCGATCTTCGTCTCCGGCCAGCGCTGGTTCAGCTCGGCCTCGACGGCCATCAGGTCGCGGCGGGCCTCCGGGCCGTCCGGGTGGCCGTACGCCTCGGGGGCGCCTTGGTCGTCGAGCTCGTGCAGCTCGGCGTCCTCGGCGGTGATCATGTCGGGCACCGGGCCGGTGGCGAGGTTGTCGCCCAGCTGGCCGATCCCGCCGATCCCGCCGCGCGAGCCGCCGCCCGCGTCGAACGCGGTGTCCCGCGCGTCCAGTTCCGGGTCGGTGTCGTCGTCGTCCTCGTACCCCTGGGCGCCCAGTTCGTCGACGCCCGCGAAGCTGTCCAGATCCGACAGGTCCGGCCTGCGACCTGTCTCATCCTGCGGCACTGAATCTCCTCCGGCCTGGGGTTTTCGCACTTGCCTTCCGAGTCTACGTGCGTGATTGGTGGCACTCTCGACGCATGCCGTTCAACCACAACGACCACTACCACCCGCTGCTGCTGGACCAGCTGCCGCCGGGGCCGGGGATCGCGCTGGACGTCGGCTGCGGCACGGGCCGGTTCGCGCGGCGGCTGGCCGCGACCGGGATGGCGGTGGAGGCGCTCGACGTGTCGGCGGCCATGGTGGAGGCGGCGTCGGGGCTCGGGTCGCCGGGGCCGGGCAAGATCGTCTACCGGCAGGCGGACGTCACCACCGACGACCTGCCGGAGCAGCACTACGACTTCGTCTCGTGCCTGGCGTCGCTGCACCACGTGCCGTTCACGACGGTCACCAAGCTGCGCCGCGCCCTGGTGCCCGGCGGGGTGCTCGTGGTGCTGACCCCGGCCCGGCCGAGCGGCCCGCGCGACTGGCTGCGGGAGGTGGCGGCCGTGCCGGCCAACGCGCTGGCCCGGCTGGTCGTCTACGCGGGCGAGCGGCTCAACGGCGGCGGGGACGACGGGCCGAAGGCGCCCACGCTGTCCCGGTTCCCGACGATCGGCGAAGTCCGGCGGGACGCCGCGCGCCTGCTGCCCGGGAGCACCGTCCGGCCGCTGCTGTTCTGGCGCACGCTGATCACTTACCGTGAGCCAGAGGACGATCACCCGTTGTGACACCACGGGCGGGTGAAGTCCGCCCCCGCACCACCCCGTGCTCGCTAGATGTGGAGGGAGTTTTCGCAGAACAGAACGGGGTCTACATGCGCATCACCCGGCTGGTCGCCGCCGTCGTCTCGGCCGCCATCCTGCTTCCCACGTCCGCCACCGCGGCGACGGCAGCGCCACGCTTCGGCCGCTACGTCGCGCTCGGCGACTCCTACACCTCCGGGCCGTTCATCCCGGTCCAGCGGACCGATCCGCTCGGCTGCGGGCGGTCGAGCGCGAACTACCCGTCGGTGCTGGCGGACACGCTCGGCGTCGTCGACTTCGAGGACGTCAGCTGCGCCGGGGCCGACACGACGAACCTGACCCGGCCGCAGTCCGTGCCGTTCAACGGCACCAACCCGCCCCAGCTGGGCGCGCTGCGGATCGACACCGACCTGGTCACCCTCGGCATCGGCGGCAACGACTTCGGCGTCTTCGGCAGCATCATCTCGACGTGCCCGGGCCTGCGGAAGGACGACCCGACGGGCAGCCCGTGCCAGGAGCACTTCACGGCCAACGGGGTCGACACGGTGAAGACGGCCATCGGGAACATCGAGCCGCGGGTCGAGGCCGTCCTGACCACCATCCACCAGCGCTCGCCGGGCGCGCGGGTGCTGGTCGTCGGCTACCCGCGGATCGCCCCGGCGAGCGGCTACTGCCCGGACATCCTGCCGTTCGCCGACGGCGACTACGCCTGGCTAAACGAGGTGGAGCAGAACCTGAACCAGGCCCTCCAGAACGCCGTCGACGCGGACGGCAAGGCCGCCTACGTCGACACGTTCGGCCCGTCGCGCGGGCACGACGCCTGCGCGCGCGGCGGCGCGGCGTGGATCAACGGCCAGGACCAGAACGTCTTCGTCGCGGCGGCCTACCACCCGCTGAAGGCGGGCATGGCCGGCGTGGCCGCGGTGGTGCTCAAGCAGGCGCGCTGACCGCGCGTGGAGGGGGCACCCTCATGGCGCTGAAGTCAATGAGGGTGCCCCTCACGGCTTTTCAGGACAGGAAGTCCAGGACCAGCCGGGCGAACTCGTCCGGCAGCTCGGCCGGGGCGCCGTGGCCGGCGTCGATCGTGGCGGCGCGGGCGCCGGGGATCGCCGCGAACAGCTCGCGCTGCTGCTCACCACTGACGATCCGGTCGTGCGCGCTGCCGAGCACCAGCGTCCGCGCGGTGATCGCCCCCAGCACCGGCCGCAGGTCGACGTGGCGGTCGGCTTCCGTCTGCCGGTCGGTGCCCGGCTGGATCAGCTTGGTCAGGTCCGTGACGAGCTGTTCGTGGCCGGCCGCGGTCGCCGTGGCCCAGTAGCGCGGGCCGAACGCCATCAGCGGCAGCATCCGGGCGAACGTCGCCGGGCCGTCGGCCAGCAGCTCCAGCCAGTAGCGGAATTCGGCGTCCTGGCGGAGGTCGGTGACCGGCCAGGCCGCGTGCAGCACGGCGGAGCGCACCCGGTCCGGGTGGGTGCCGGCCAGGTGCGCGGCGACGACGGCGCCGAGCGAGTGCCCGGCGACGTGCGCGGCCGCGACCCCGGCGTGGTCGAGCACGGCCAGCGCTTCGGCGGCCAGGTCGGCGACGTCGACGGGCCCGCCGTGGTCGGTGGTCAGCCCGGAGCCGGAGAAGTCCGGGGCGAGCACGGTGAACCGCTCGCGGGCGAGCGCCGTCAGCGGCCTCCACTGTTCGCGGGACGCGGCGGTGCCGTGGAGCAGGAGCAGCGCGGGACCGCTGCCGTCGACGTCGTAGTGCACGGCGGCATCCCCGCCGGCGAGGGTCACGGGGACCGTGGGCATGCGGTTCTCCTTCAGGCGAGGACGGTCCGGAGCGCGGCGGTGAACGCGCGGGGGTTCTCCTGGTGCGGGATGTGCCCGCAGCCGGCGAGGACGTGCACGCGCGCGCCGGGTGTGGCGGCCGCGCAGCTGCGCGGGACTTCCAGGGGGATCTCGGTGTCGAGCTCGCCGTGCAGGTAGGTGATCGGGACGGTCAGCTCCGGGAGCCGCGGCCGCGGGTCGTACTTCGTCACCTCGGTGAACAGGTCGTCGCTGTAGACGCTCGAGTCCGCCAGCTGGCGGACGGTCCAGTCGACCAGCGCCGGTGAGACACCCGGCGCGAACCAGTTCGGCACCCACTCGGCCAGGGTCCCGATGCGGTCGTCGAGCATCCGCTCGCGCAGGTCGAGGACCTTCTCCAGCATCGCGGCCGCCGGCCAGTAGGCCGGGCCGTCCACCGCGACGACCCCGCCGACGAGCCCGGGGCGCGCCAGGGCGAGTTCGGTGGCGAAGACCGCGCCGAACGACGAGCCGACGACCACGGGCTTCTCGAGGTCCAGCGCTTCGATCACGGCGGCGACGTCGGCGGTCAGGCCGTCGATCGTGTTGCCCTCGAGCGGGTGGTCCGACCGGCCGCACCCGCGCCAGTCGAGGGTGACGACGCGGTGGTCGCGCACCAGGTCCGGCAGGCACGACTGCCAGACGAGTCCGCTGGTCCCCCAGCCGTGCAGGAGGAGCAGCGCGGGGCCGTGG
This sequence comes from Amycolatopsis sp. NPDC049252, assembly GCF_043197175.1. Lineage (NCBI taxonomy): Bacteria > Bacillati > Actinomycetota > Actinomycetes > Pseudonocardiales > Pseudonocardiaceae > Amycolatopsis > Amycolatopsis sp. NPDC049252. The sequence goes on along the minus strand of NZ_JBICSQ010000006.1, from coordinate 141,714 downwards.
CCGGCGTCTTCGTAGTGCAGGCGGGTGCCGCGAACGTGCAGGTAGGGCATGTCCGGTTCCTTTCTTCCGGCTTCCAGCCAACCGCTCGGGCGCGGCTTTTCCGATGGGCACTCCGCTCCTACACTGATCACGAACGCTGATGAATGGGGCCCGCGGTGGAGCTAAGGCAGGTGCGGTACTTCCTGGCGGTCGCCGAGGAGCTGCACTTCGGGCGGGCGGCGGAGCGGCTGCACATCGTCCAGCCCGCGGTGAGCCAGCAGGTGCGGCGGCTGGAGCGGGAGCTGGGGGTCTCTTTGCTGAGCCGAACCACCCGGAGCGTGACGCTCACCGAGGCCGGGCAACGGTTCCTGCCGCACGCGCGGGCGGTGCTCGCGGCGGCCGACCGGGCCGCCGACTCGGTGGCGGAGTTCCGCGTCCCGGGCACGCTGGTCCGCCTGGGCACGAGCGAGGGGCTCGGCGACCGGCTCGATCTTTTGCTGAACGCGTTCGCCCGTCTCGCGCCCTCGGCCGCTTTGGAGCTGGTCCACGCGCCGACCACCCAACGACTGCAGCGCGTCCGCGACGGCTCCCTGGACGCCACGATCGTCCGCGGCTCCTGGCCGGGCGCGGGCCTCGACTTCACTCCCCTGTGGACGGACGAGGTGATGGTCGCCCTGCCGGCGTCTCATCCGCTGGCTGCTTGTGACGTCGTTTCTTTCGCTTCACTGGCTTCGCTGCCGGCTCGCCTGAGCCCGCCTTCGCGAAATCAGCCGCTGTACGACCTGGTGGTGTCGTGCTGCCGGGAGGCGGGCTTCGAACCAGTGCTGGGGAAGGACTTCACGACCGCGCAGGACACCTTGGGCACGCTCGGCTACGGCCGTCCACACTGGACGGTCTTCTACCGGGCGCACGCGAATCTGCTGCCGGTGCCGGGGGTGGTGTTCCGGCCACTGCGGGATCCGTCACCGGTGATGCCGACGTACCTGGCGACCCCGGCGGACCGGCGGGTGACTCCGGAGCTGGTGGCACTCATCGAAGCCGCGCGGGAGACCGAATCGCGCTGAGCAGCCCCCGTTTTCCACGCTACCGAAGGGGTACGACAGTCTCGGCCGGAGCGCAGGGCTCCGACGGCATCCGGTGTCGCGCACCCGAGGTTGCTGCGCCGATGCACGATGCACCCAATGTGGCGTTGGGTGCATCCCAACGCACCCAACGCCACATTGGGGCGCATTCCCTGCCACCGCCAAAGGGCACCCTGGAGGCTTCTCAGGTGATCAGCGGCAGTGGTCAGAGGCAGTGGTCAGGCGCTCGGGAGGGCCGCCAGGCGGGCGGTGATGCGGTCGATGTCGGCGACCGCCGTTTCCTTGCGGACCTTGATCTTGTCGATCACCGGGGCCGGGGCCTTCGCGATGAAGGCCTCGTTGCCCAGCTTGGCCTCCGTCTGGGTCAGCTCCTTCTGGGCCGCCGTCAGGTCCTTCTGGAGACGCTTGCGCTCGGCCTCGACGTCCACCGTGCCCGAGAGGTCCAGCTCCACCGTGACCACGCCGCCCGCCAGGGCCACCTCGAGGGACGCGCTCGCCGCGAAGGACTCCTCGGGCGCGGTCAGGCGCACCAGCGAGCGGATCGCCTCTTCGTGACCGTCCGCGTAACCGGCCAGGCGGGCCGCGACCTTCTGGCCCGGCTTGAGGCCCTGGTCGGCGCGGAAGCGGCGGATCTCCGTCACCAGCTTCTGGACGTCGGCGATCCGGGCGTCGGCCGTCGTGTCCGCGTAGCCCTCGAAGGCGACCGGCCACGAAGCGACCACCAGGGACTCGCCGCCCGTCAGGGCCGTCCACAGCTTCTCCGTGATGAACGGGATGAACGGGTGCAGCAAGCGCAGCACCGTGTCCAGCACGTGGCCGAGCACCGCCCGCGTCGATTCGACCCGGGAGGAATCCCCTTGGTACAGCTGGACCTTCGCCAGCTCCAGGTACCAGTCGCACAGCTCGTTCCAGGTGAACTGGTAGAGCGCGCCCGCCACCTTGGCGAACTGGAAGTCCTCGAACAGGCCGTCCACTTCGGACACCAGGGCACCGAGGCGGCCGAGGATCCAGCGATCCGACTCCGTCAGATCGGCAGCGGGCGGCAGCGGCGCGGCGACCGAAGCACCGTTCATCATCGCGAACTTGGTGGCGTTCCACAGCTTCGTGCAGAAGTTGCGGGAGCCCGCGGCCCACTCGTCGGCCAGTGCCATGTCCGCGCCCGGGTTGGCGCCGCGGGCCAAGGTGAACCGGGTGGCGTCGGCGCCGTAGGCGTCCATCCACTCCAGCGGGTCGATCACGTTGCCGCGCGACTTGGACATCTTCTTGCCCTGCGCGTCACGGATGAGACCGTGCAGGTAGACGTGGTCGAACGGCTGCTTGCCGTCCATCTGGTGCACGCCGAACATCATCATCCGGACGACCCAGAAGAACAGGATGTCGTAACCGGTCGACAGCACGCTGGTCGGATAGAACTTGGCCAGATCCTCCGAGGCGGCGGGCCAGCCCAGCGTCGACATCGGCCACAGGCCCGAGGAGAACCAGGTGTCCAGGACGTCCGGGTCCTGCGTCCAGCCCTCGCCCGTCGGCGGCTGCTCGTCCGGGCCGACGCAGACGACTTCGCCGTCCGGGCCGTAGAAGACCGGGATGCGGTGGCCCCACCACAGCTGGCGCGAAATCGTCCAGTCGTGCATGTTGTCGACCCAGTCGAAGTACCGCTTGCCCAGCTCCGGCGGGTGGATCTTGGTGCGGCCGTCGCGGACTGCGTCGCCGGCCAGCTTGGCCAGCTGCTCGACCTTGACCCACCACTGCAGCGACAGCCGCGGCTCGACGACCGTGTCGCACCGCGAGCAGTGCCCGACGGCGTGCACGTACGGCCGCTTCTCGGCGACGATCCGGCCGAGCTCCCGCAGCGCCGCGACCACCGCGGGCCGCGCCTCGAACCGGTCCAGGCCCTCGAACGGGCCCTTCACCGTGATCTCGGCGCGCTCGTTCATCACCGTGAGCATCGGCAGGTCGTGGCGGCGGCCGATCTCGAAGTCGTTCGGGTCGTGCGCCGGGGTCACCTTGACCGCGCCGGTGCCGAACTCCGGGTCGACGTGCTTGTCGGCCACGATCGGGATGCGGCGGCCGGTGAGCGGCAGCTCGACGGTGGTGCCGACCAGGTGCGCGTACCGCTCGTCGTCCGGGTGGACGGCGACCGCGGTGTCACCCAGCATCGTCTCGGCGCGGGTGGTGGCCACCACGATCGCGTCGTCACCGTCGCCGTAGCGGATCGACACGAGCTCGCCGTCGTCGTCGTTGTGGTCGACCTCGATGTCCGACAGCGCGGTCTGGCAGCGCGGGCACCAGTTGATGATCCGCTCGGCGCGGTAGATCAGGCCCTCGTCGAAGAAGTTCTTGAACACCGTCTGGACGGCCTTCGACAGGTTCTCGTCCATGGTGAAGCGCTCGCGCGACCAGTCGACGCCGTCGCCGAGGCGCTTCATCTGGCCGAGGATCCGGCCGCCGTACTCGGCCTTCCACTCCCAGACGCGCTCGACGAACTTCTCGCGGCCCAGGTCGTGGCGCGAGAGGCCCTCACCGGCGAGCTGGCGCTCGACGACGTTCTGCGTCGCGATGCCGGCGTGGTCCATGCCCGGCAGCCACAGCACCTCGTAGCCCTGCATGCGACGGCGGCGGCTCATCGCGTCCATCAGGGTGTGGTTGAGCGCGTGGCCCATGTGCAGCGAACCGGTCACGTTCGGCGGCGGCAGTACGATCGAGAACGGCGGCTTCCCCGACGAGGCGTCGGCCGTGAAGTACCCGGCCGCTACCCAGCGGTCGTACATCGGTGCTTCCTCGGCGGCCGGGTCCCAGGCACCCGGAAGGTCGGTGGTCTGCTGCGGAGCGTTCTCGGTCACAATGGACAAGTCTACGAACCCGTCACGGCGGGTCACCCAGGGGGAAGGCACTCGGGATGGCACAGCCTCAGCAACCGCAGGATCCGGACGACCGGCGCCTCGAGACGCACCCGGACCTGATGAACCCCGACTGGCAGCGCTACGCCGAACGGGACGCCTGGCTGGGCGCCAAGAAGGACCTGAGGAAGCGCCGCAAGCGCGACCGCCGGACCGGCGGCACCCAGCGGCCCGGCAGCAGCCGGTGGCCGGGGCTGCTCGCCCTGCTCCTCGTCGTCGTGCTGGTCGTGGCCGCCGTCGTCGTGAACCAGGTCCAGGGGGTCGGCGTCAACGAAGACCCGTTCATGTTCTTCGGCGTTTCCGCGTAACGAACCGCCCCGGCTGTCGATGATCAGGCATCGACAGTGGGGGAAAGCACGTGGACGAGGACGATCTGCTCGAAACGCACCCGGACCTGATGGACCCGGAGTGGCGCAAGCACGCCAAGACCGACGCCTGGCTGGGCGCGAAACAGGACCGCAAGGCGCTCCGCAGGCAGCGGCGGCGCACCCGCCCGCGCCGGCCCGGCCGCCGGTGGTGGGTGTTCGCCGCGTTCGTGGCGATCCTCGCCGTGACCACCGGGGCGATCGTGCTGGTCGGCCACCGGTCGCCGGTCGATGGCGCCGCGCCCCCGACACCGAACCCGACGCGGGTGTCGCAGTACGCGCACGTCGACCTGGCCCGGCCGTACGCCAACACACCGGCCGACACGTGGCCGAAGGGGATCGACGGCATCACCTCGCCCGCCCCGGCCGCCATCGGGTCGTTCAAGGCCGAAGCGGTCGCGGACGCCTACGCCAAGACCCGGCAGGCCATCACCGCCTCCGGGCTCGACCCCGCGGTGCTCTTCGCGCACGACCCGAAGGCCTTCCTCGCGCTGTTCGCCCCGGACCAGCGCGAACAGCTGGCACCGCGGCTGGCCCGGAAGCCGTCGAAGGACGACGGCGGCTTCTCCTCGTACCTGACCGAGATCGCCGACGGCTACCACCTGCTCGACGCCGGCCCCCGCACGTTCGGCACGCTCACCGCGCGGGCCGGCGACAAACCCGGCGAGCTGGCCGTGGACGCGAAGTACGTCATCGCCTACGCCTTCGACAACGTCCACCCCGAGTCGCTGACCAGCCCGAACGAGATCGTCAGCTTCCTGCGCGCCGACCAGACCTTCGTCGTCGCCACCGGCCCGACGGTCGCCGACACCAGCCACGGCCTCTGGATCGACGGCGGCCAGAGCGCGTATTCGGCGGTCGGCTGCGCCGCCGCCCGGGAGGGCTACCTGGCCCCCGGCTACGCGAACCCGCCGACCGGGCTGGGGACGGGCGGCGACCAGGACGCACCCGGCTACTACGACCCGAAGTACCCGGTGCCGACCCTGGACGGCTGCCCCGCCTGACCCGAATGCCGTGAGGGGCACCTTCAAGGACGTGTTGTCCTTGAAGGTGCCCCTCACGGCATTCGCCAGGTTCCGGCGGCCACGCGGGTCGGCGGGACGACACGGCGTTCATCACAGCCAGATGCACAGTCTGGACTGAACAGTTAAACTGTGTGCATGGGCGAAGTACCTGCACACGTGGCCGAGAGCGCCGGCTGGATCCGCGGGGTCGTCGGGCAGCTGCACCGGCGGCTGCGCCAGGTGGACAACGCCGGCATCCTGACGCCGTCGCAGTCCGCCGTGCTCAACCGGCTCCACCGCGAAGGCCCCGCCACGCAGGGCGAGCTGGCCGCCGCCGAGCACGTGCGGCAGCAGTCGATGGCCGCCACCCTCGGCGTCCTCGACGAGCTGGGTTACCTCGCCCGCACCCCCGACCCGGCCGACCGGCGCCGCGTCGTGATCAGCCTGTCCGAGGCCGGCATGTCGACCGTGCGCGGCGTCTTCCAGCACCGCGACGAGTGGCTCGCCCAGGCGCTGGCGGACGAGCTGTCCCCCGCCGAGCTCGAGGCCGTCACCCGCGCCCTGCCGCTGCTGCAGCGCGTCGCCCAGCACTGAACCGAAGGAGTTCTCACGACCACCGTCACCGCTCCCGCGAAGTTCGGCGCCCGCCTGGTCACCCCGCTGGTGGCCGGCGCGGTGCTCAACCCGATCAACTCGACGCTCATCGCCGTCGCGCTCGTGCCGATCGGGCAGAGCTTCGGTGCCGGGCCGGGCCAGACGGCCTGGCTGATCTCGGCGCTCTACCTGGCCACCGCGGTCGGGCAGCCGGTGGTCGGGCTGCTGGTGGACCGCTACGGCGCCCGCCGCGTCCTGCTCGGCGGGGCGACGCTGGTGATCGTGGCCGGGATCGCGGGCCTGATCCCGGTTTCCATCGGCTGGCTGACCGGCGTGCGGGTGGTCCTGGGCCTGGGCACCTGCGCCGGGTTCCCGGCCGCGATGGCCGTGCTGCGCCACCACGCCGAGGCGAGCGGCCAGGGTGTGCCCGCGCGGGTGCTGTCGCTGCTGTCGATGTCCGCGCAGACGGTGATGGTCATCGGCCCGACGCTGGGCGGGGTGCTCATCGGCCTGTTCGGCTGGCCCGCGATCTTCGCGGTGAACATCCCGCTCGCCGGGCTGTCGCTGGTACTGGCGTTGCTGTGGGTGCCGAAGGACGACCGCGGCGAACGCACCGCGCAGCCGATCGACGTCCTGGGCATCGCCCTGTTCTCCGCGACCCTGCTGGCGTTGCTGTTCTTCCTGATGAACCCCGGCGCCGACCTGTGGCTGCTCGCCGTCGTCGCCGCGCTCGGGACCGCGTTCACGCTCGTCGAACTGCGCCGCGGCAACCCGTTCCTCGACCTGCGGATGCTCGCGGCCAACCGCGCGATCCTGCACACCTACCTGCGGCAGGCGCTGAGCTTCATGGCCATCTACGCGATCATGTTCGGCTACGTCCAGTGGCTCGAGACCGCGCGGCAGCTGAGCGAGGAGGCCGCCGGGCTGATGCTGCTCCCGATGTCCGGCACCGCGGTGTGCGCCGCCGCCTTCTCCGGCCGCGGCACCGGCATCAAGGCCCGGCTGGTGACGGTCGCCGTCGCCCTCGTCGGCGGCTCGGTGCTGCTGCTGTTCGTGCACGACGGCACGTGGATCGGCGCGCTGCTGGCGCTGACCGCGCTGTTCGGCCTCGCACAGGGCCTGACCAGCGTCGCGAACCAGACGACGCTCTACCGCGAGGCGCCCGCCGAGCAGATGGGCACCGCGAGCGGGCTGTTCCGGACCGCCCAGTACCTCGGCGCCATCGTGGCGTCGACGCTCATCGCGCTCTGTTACGGCCCGCACGCGGACTCGGCGGGCCTGCACCGGCTGGCGATCGCGCTGATCGCCATCAGTGCCGTGCTGCTCGTGGTCACGGTCGCCGACCGGGGACTGCGCGCCGTGTCGCGGGTGTGACGGACCCCCTGCGCGCGGGAACGGCCAGCGGGGCGCACCATGAACACATGACCCGTGAAGCGCCGGCGCAGGACGTGGACGAGGCCCAGCTCGAAGTGGGCAAGCCGAAGGGCTGGGCGGCCGGGATACCCGGGGTGGCCGTTTCGCTGCTGCGCAGCGTCGAGCAGATGGGCACCGGACGGACCGTCAAGGCGCTGCGGCTGCTGAACCAGCGCCAGGGCTTCGACTGCCCCGGCTGCGCGTGGCCGGAACCCCGTGAGGTCGACGGCGAACACCGCAAGCTCGCCGAGTTCTGTGAGAACGGCGCGAAGGCGGTCGCCGAGGAGGCCACGAAACGACGCGTGGGCCGGGAGTTCTTCGCCGCGCACCCGATCGCCGAGCTGCGCGGGAAGACCGACTACTGGCTGGGCCAGCAGGGCCGGATCACCGAGCCGTTCGTGCTGCGCGAAGGCGCGTCGCACTACGAGCCGATCTCCTGGGACGACGCCTTCGAGCTGGTCGCGGGCGAGCTGAAGGCCCTGACCGACCCGAACGAGGCGTTCTTCTACACCTCGGGCCGGACCAGCAACGAAGCCGCGTTCCTCTACCAGCTGATGGTGCGTTCCTACGGCACCAACAACCTGCCGGACTGCTCGAACATGTGCCACGAGTCCTCGGGCGCGGCGTTGCAGGCGACCACCGGCATCGGCAAGGGCTCGGTGAGCCTGGCCGACATCCACAAGGCCGACCTGATCGTCGTCGTCGGGCAGAACCCGGGCACCAACCACCCGCGGATGCTCTCGGCGCTGGAGGAGGCCAAGGGCAACGGCGCGCGGATCATCGCGGTCAACCCGCTGCCCGAGGCCGGCCTGATGCGGTTCAAGAACCCGCAGAACGTCCGCGGTGTCGTCGGCAAGGGCACGCCGCTGGCCGACGAGTTCGCCCAGATCCGCCTCGGTGGCGACCTGGCGCTGTTCCAGGCCGTCGGGCACCTGCTGCTGACCTGGGACGAGCAGGCGCCGGGCTCGATCGTCGACCGGGAGTTCGTCCGGCGTTCGACCGAGTACTTCGACGACTACGCCAAGCACCTGCACGAGATCGACTGGCCCGAGGTCGAGCGGGCGACCGGCCTGCCGCGGGAGCAGATCGAGCGCGTCGCGCGGATGATCGCGTCGTCGGAGCGGACGATCTACTGCTGGGCGATGGGCCTGACGCAGCACAAGCACGCCGTCCCGACGATCTCGGAGATCGCGAACCTGGCGCTGATGCGCGGGATGATCGGCAAGCCGGGCGCGGGCCTGTGCCCGGTGCGCGGGCACTCGAACGTCCAGGGCGACCGGACGATGGGCATCTGGGAGAAGATGCCGCAGTCCTTCATGGACGCACTGGCCGGCGAGTTCGGCATCGACGTCCCGCGCGAGCACGGCCTCGACACCGTCGACTCGATCCGCGCGATGCGCGACGGCCGCGGCAAGGTGTTCTTTGCCGTCGGCGGCAACTTCGCCTCGGCGACGCCGGACACGGAGGCGACCGAGAAGGCGCTCCGGTCGTGTTCGCTGACGGTGCACGTCTCGACGAAGCTGAACCGCTCCCACGTCGTGCACGGCCGCACGGCGCTGGTCCTGCCGACGCTCGGCCGCACCGAGCGCGACGTCCAGGCCTCGGGCGAGCAGTTCGTCACGGTCGAGGACTCGATGTCGCAGGTGCACGCCTCGCACGGCCGCCTGAAGCCGGCGAGCGAGCACCTGCTGTCCGAGGTCGCGATCGTCTGCCGGCTGGCGGAGAAGCTCTTCGGCGCCGGCCACGCGGTGCCGTGGCGGACGTTCGAGGGTGACTACGACCTGATCCGCGACCGGATCGCGCGGGTCGTCACCGGCTGCGACGACTACAACCGCCGCGTCCGCGAGCCGGACGGGTTCGTGCTGCCGCACGCGCCGCGCGACTCCCGCGAGTTCAGCGGCACGGCCAACGGCAAGGGCAACTTCACGGTGTCCGAACTGGAGTACCCGAAGGTGCCCGAGGGCCGGCTGCTGCTGCAGACGATGCGCAGCCACGACCAGTACAACACCACGATCTACGGCCTGTCCGACCGCTACCGCGGGATCGAGAACGCCCGCCGCGTGGTGCTGGTCAACCCGGACGACCTGGTCGCGCTGGGCCTGGCCGACGGCACGATGGTCGACCTCGTGTCGGAGTGGCGCGACGGCGACCGCCGGGCCCCGGCGTTCCGCGTGGTGTCCTACCCGACGGCGCGCGGCTGCGCGGCGGCCTACTTCCCCGAGGCGAACGCGCTGGTGCCACTCGGCTCGGTGGCGGCGAAGTCGAACACGCCGGTGTCGAAGGCGATCGTGGTGCGGCTCGAGCCTCAGCCCTGATATTCGCGCCGCAGCGTGCCCACCATGTCGGTGACCATGGCCTGGACGTTGTCGAGCGTGGCCGCCGGGATCAGCGCCGCTTCGGTGCCGCCGTCGGCGATGCTCACGCCGAGCACGACGTTGCCGGTGCGCACGGCCGCCCACTGCTCGGAGAACCCGGCCTCGTCGCCGACGCCGGTGGCGAGGCGGACGCCCGAGTGGTCGCCGAGCGCGTCGGTCATCAGCTGGGTGGCCTTGGCGGCGGCCTCGGCGTCGTCCGAGCCGGTGAACCGCACGACGGCGATCGTCACGATCCGGTAGTCCTGCAGGTTGGGCTTGCCGCCGCCGAGGTCGCGGGCGAAGAGCCGCTTGCAGCTGGTCAGCTCGTTGTCGACCTCGGAGCGGTCTTCGGGCACGACCTTCGCGTCGGCGGTCTTGATCGAGTTCGCCGGGATCTCGACGGTTCCGGGCGCGAGCTGGGCGGGGGCGTTCGGGCCGGGCAGCTTGCAGGCGTCGACGGGGTCGGGGTAGTGCACCGACGTGGACGACGACTGGCAGCCGGCGCACAGAACGGCGGAAGCGAGTAACGGAAGTGCCCACCGCCATTGGCGGGCGAAGCTTCTGCGCATTCGGTTTTCCTGGGACGAAAGCGACGGAAATCGGTTTTCCCGATGACCACCGATCCGGTGATCATCCACTGGTGGAGCGGCGCGCGAAATCGTTCGGCACCCGGGGTTTCACGGTTTGGAGAACACTGCCTCACCAGTGCGGCAAGGTCAAGGACCACTCTGGAAAGTGGTCCGCCGTGGTCCGGTCCCCGACAGGAGGAAACGTCTTCGCGGCGTTTCGGGAAAATGATTCGTGCCGAACCGGTGTGCCACGGTTTTCTCGCCCATGCCCGGGAGTCGTGAACGCGGCTGTCCGCGTTTCACCGCGTGGGTCAGTCCACGCAGACGACCCCGCCCGACGTGATCGGTTCGTCGCCGCCGGGCGCGCCGCCGCCGCCCGCGATCCCGGGGCCGGCGTAGACCGAGCCCAGCAGGACCTCGATGTGCCCGGCCGGGACCGACGACGTCTGCTGGGTCGTCAAGCCGCCCAGGAGCTTGGCCACCTCCGCGCCGCGGTCCGCCAGGTCCGGGCCGAAACGGACCAGGGACGTCCGGCGGGAGCCGGTGTTGCCCGTCGTTCCCGGGGCGAATCCCTTGTCCCGCAGGACGTCCGCGACCCGGGCGGCCAGGCCCGCGTGCGCGCTCGCGTTGGACACGTCGACCACCGGCGCCGGAGCGGCCGGCACCGGCGCGCCGATCAGCCCCGCCGCGAACGCCTTCACCTGGGCCGGGTCCACCTGCACCGCGGTGGCCTTCGGGTTGGCCGGGTCGTAGCGGTAGTCCACGTTGACCGTCGGGATCGTCGCGAACTCGATGCCGCCGCCCGAAACGCCGCGCATCCGCCCCACGAAGTCCAGCAGGTTCCAGGAGCCGTCGAGGACCACCGAGCGCTTCACCGCGTCGATGAGGTCCGACAGCTTGCCCGGGTCGCTCAGCGTCCCCGACGACAGCACCTGCTTCGCCAGCCCCGCCAGGAAGACCTGCTGCCGCCGGGCGCGGCCCAGGTCGCCGCCCTTGACGTTGTCGCGCTGGCGCACGAAGGCCAGCGCGTCCGCGCCCGCGATCCGCTGGGGGCCCGCTTTGAAGTCGGCCCCCGAGTTCCTGTCCTTGGTGTCTTCCTTCAGGCAGACGTCGACCCCGCCGACCGCCTTGCTGACCTCGGCGAAGCTCAGCAGGTTGACCTCGGCGAAGTGGTCGATCGTGACGCCGGTGAGGTCCTCGACCGCCTGCCGCGTCGCGCGGCGGGCCGCGGTCAGCGCCTCCTGGTCGATCTTCGCCTTGTCCGTCTCCCCCGCCGCCCGGCGGTTCCGCGCCTCCGCGGCCTTGGCGCGCCCGAACGCGGCGTTGATCTTCCCCGGGCCGCCCGGCATCGAGACGTAGCTGTCCCGCGGGATCGAGAACGCCTTGACCTCCTTGGTGCCGTTCGGGATCCGCAGCACGATGAGGGTGTCGGTGAGGTCGTCGCCGTTCGGGCCCACGCGCAGCTCGCGCAGCACGTCCGCCGGCAGCGGGTTGCCCTGCAGGTCGGTCCGCGAGTCGCGGCCGACCAGGAGGATGTCCAGCGAGCCGTCGGCCGGCTGTTCGCCCGGCTTCGCCTCGGCGCCGATCACGTCGTCCCGCGTGACCTCGTCGAGCGAGCGGAGGTTCGCGTAGCCGTAGGCCGTGCCGCAGAAGACGACCAGGGCGACCCCGGCGACGACGACCTTCCCCAGTGGATGCACGCCCTCCAGACGCCGTCGCCGCCGGATCTGCTGCACGGGTGAGCCACGTCACGTCCGCAGGTGGGACGCTCCGTTGAGGTCGAGGATCGCGCCGGACGCCCAGGTCGCCTCGGCGGAGGCCAGGTACAGCACGGCCGCCGCGACCTCCTCCGGCGTGCCGACCCGGCCGAACGGGCTCTGCGCGCGCAACGCGTCGTCGATGCGGTCCAGCTGCCGCTCGGTGGCGGTGAAGCCGGGCGCCACGGACGTCACCGCGATCCCGTGCGGCGCCAGGGAAACCGCGAGGGACTGGCCGAACGCGTGCAGCGCCGCCTTGCTCGCGCCGTAGGCCGGGTCGTCCGGCTCGCCGCGGAACGCGCCACGCGAGCCGACGTTGACGATCCGGCCCGGGGCGCCGCGCGCGATCAGGTTCCGGGCGACGCAGTAGCTGAGGTTGGCCGCGCCCAGCAGGTTGACGTCGACCGTGTCCCGCCAGATCCGCTGCCAGTCCGCGTAGGACACCCGGTCGACCGGGTGCGTGGTCTCCGGAGCGGGCGCGACGCCCGCGTTGTTCACCAGGACGTCGACGCCGCCGAGGCCCGCTTCGGCCGTGTCGGCGATCCGCTGCACGGCCGCCGGGTCGGCGAGGTCACCGGTGACGAGCAGGTGCCCGTCGCCGGGCAGCGCGGCCAGCGTCGCCTCGGCGTCGGCCAGCCGGCTTCCGTAGTGGACGGCGACCCGGTGCCCGTTCGCCGCGAAAGCGTTGGCCACCGCGCGCCCGATCCCGCGGGAGGCGCCGGTGACGAGGACGCCCGTCATCGCGCGAACAGCTGCGACTCGTCGCGGAACGCCTTGAACTCCAGGGCGTTCCCGGCCGGGTCGTGCAGGAACATCGTCCACTGCTCGCCGGGCTCGCCGGCGAACCGCCGGTAGGGCTCGATGACGAACTCCGTGCCCGCGTCGCGCAGCCGTCCGGCCAGGACGTGGAAGTCCTCGACGGTCAGCACCAGCCCGAAGTGCGGCACCGGGACGTCGTGGCCGTCGACGGGGTTGCGGCCGGCCTCGGCGCGTGCCCCGGCGACGACGTGGGTGACGACCTGGTGGCCGCGGAAGTCCCAGTCGACCCACTTCTCGGCGGAACGGCCCTCGCTCAGGCCGAGCACGTCACCGTAGAAGGCGCGGGCGCGGCCCAGATCGTCGACGGGGATGGCCAGGTGGAAGGCGGGACGGGTCACAACGGGCCTCCAAGGGTCGGGTGGTTCCACCTTGGAGGGCCGATGTCGCAATGTCAACATTGCCACATCTCTGCCTCAGCGGCGCACCTTGAACCCGAGGTGCAGCACCCCTTCACCTTGGATGACCACGTGGGGATCCGCCAGCAGGTGCTGGCCGTCGACTTTGCCGAAGTAGCGCCGGCCCGAACCGAAGACCACGGGCACCAGGTCGATCGCCACCTCGTCCACGAAGCCGGCCGCGAGGATCTCGCCACCCACCTCGCCGGCGTTCACCGCGATCGTCCGGTCCCCGGCGAGCTCCTGGGCCTTCTCGATCGCCGCCGGCACGCCGTCGACGAAGTGGTACGACGCCTCGGGGTGCCAGCCTTCGGGCTTCGGCTGGTGGGACACCACGACCACGTGCTCACCGACGGGCGGGTGCCCGTCCCAGCCGTTCATCAGGTCGAAGAGCCGGCGGCCGATCACGAGCACGCCGATCGAGGCCCACATCCCGCTGATGTACTCCGCCGAGACCCGGGAGACGCTGAAGCCGCTGGCCCCGTCGATCGGGGTGTCCCCGGTTTCGTACCAGTCGTGGAGCGGCCCGACGCCGTCCTTCTCGTCGGCGATGAAGCCGTCCACCGACATCGCACTGTGCATGATGACTGTGCCCACAGGTTCTCCTCGAGGTGCTCGCGCGTTCGCCCCGATCCTGCCGTCTCGGGCGCGACCGTGCTTGTAAGAAATCACTCGGCGGGCATCGGCGGGAACGACTGGTCGGCGGGGAACCGGCGCCGCAGGGCGAGGTACTCCGTCGGCGTGAGGCCGGTGAAGTCCTTGAACTCCTTGCTGAGGTGCGCCTGGTCGAAGTAGCCCGCCGTGTGCGCGAGCTCGGCCCAGTCGACCGGGCCCGGGGCGTCCACGGCCAGGATCAGGCGCGCGAAACGGTAGATCCGCGCCACCCGTTTCGGGGTCACCCCGACGTGGGACTTGAACTGCGCGGCCAGGTGGTTGCCGCTCACCCCGGCCGCGTCGGTCAGCGCCCCGACCGGGACCGCGCCGTGGGAGGTCTCCAGCTGCCCGCCGGCGTGCTGGACCAGGTCGAGGCCGCGCGAGGACGCCCCGGCCAGCCGGGATCGCAGCTCGTCCTCGAGCAGCCGCAGCGTCGCGTCGGGCGACTCGAGGTCGCCGGCCTCGTCGCGGATCCGGTCCAGGCACCGTTGCCAGGCCGCGTCGACCGGCACACAGCGATCCCGCAGCTCGGTCGCCGGGAGGTCGACGAACGGCGAGATGCCCCACGGCTTGAAGTGCACCCCCACCAGCCGCACCCGGGCGGGGTACTCGAAGTGGAACCGGCGGGTCCACACGCCCATGAACCACCCGCCGGTGAACACCGCCGACGGCACCGAGAGGTCGGAGTCCCACAGCCGGACGGGCGCGCCGAGGTTGACGAACAGGTGGGCCGAGGGCATCGGCGGGACGGTCACCCGGCGGTGGTCCGGCACCCCGGTCAGGCAGTAGACGTCGTCGACGTACCGGTCGAGCGGCGGAGCGGGCACCCGCCCGACGTAGTCCATGGGCCCAGTGTGACCGACCGGTGGCCCGGGACGGTCGTGACCGCCCCGGGCGCGTCCGGTCAGCCGAAGAGCTGCACCAGTTTCAGGAACAGCTCGTAGACGCCGTAGGCGAAGGGCAGCACGACCCACGCCCAGGCCAGCACGATCAGCGGGACCCGGTTGGGCCTCGCTTCCGGTTCGTTCGTCACGCTTCGCTCCTCGCGGTCTCGGCCGCCACGGCGGGCTCGTGGAACTTCTCCTTGACCGGCCGCACCAGCTCGTTGGCCACGAAGCCGACCACGAGCAGGCCGATCATGATGTAGAACGACGTGGCGTAGAGGTCCGGGCCGGACTTGCCGGCCGACTTCTCGCTGTCCGCGATCGCGTTGACGATCAGCGGGCCGAGCACGCCGGCCACCGACCACGCCGTGAGCAGCCGGCCGTGGATCGCGCCGACCTGGTAGGTGCCGAAGAGGTCCTTCAGGTACGCCGGGATCGTCGCGAACCCGCCGCCGTAGAACGACAGGATCACCATGGCGCACAGGATGAACACGAGCTTCGACGAGTTCGACGTCAGCGCGATCACCAGGTACAGCACGGCGCCGGCGCCGAGGTAGGTGCGGTAGATGTTCTTGCGCCCGATCAGGTCCGATGTGGACGACCAGACGAACCGGCCGAGCATGTTGCACAGCGACAGCAGCGCCACGAACCCCGCCGCGGCGGCCGCGCCGACCGGGGTCGAGGTGCCCTTGAAGAAGTCCACGATCATCGGGGACGCCTTCTCCAGGATCCCGATGCCCGCGGTGACGTTGAAGCACAGGACGACCCAGAGCAGCCAGAACTGCGGCGTCTTGATGGCGTTGGCCGCCGAGACGTTCGCGACGGAGATCATGGCCCGGCCGTGGTCGGTCTTCGGCTCCCAGCCCGCCGGCTTCCAGCCTTCGGCCGGGACCCGCACGATCAGCCAGCCGAGCGACATGAACACCGCGTAGACGACGCCGTGGATCAGGAACGCCGTCGCGATGCTGCCGGTGCTGGGCGTGGTGCCGATCATCGACGACGACCACGGCGACGCGATCAGCGCGCCGCCGCCGAAGCCCATGATCGCGATGCCGGTGGCCATGCCCGGGCGGTCCGGGAACCACTTGATCAGCGTCGAAACCGGGGAAATGTAACCGATTCCGAGGCCGACACCGCCGATCGCGCCGTATCCGACGACGACGAGCCAGAACTGCCCGGTCGCGACGCCCAGCGCCGAGACGAGGAATCCGGTGGCGAAGCAGCACATCGAGACGAACATCGCCCAGCGCGGGCCGTTCTTCTCGACGAGCGTGCCACCGAACGCCGCGGACAGCCCGAGCATGACGATGCCGAGCTGGAACGGCAGCGAACTCTGCGTGCCGCTGAGGTGCATCGTCTTTTCGAGCGGAGTCTTGAAGACGCTCCACGCGTAGGCCTGCCCGATGGACAGGTGCACCGAGAGGGCCGCCGGGGGCACCAGCCAGCGCGTCCAGCCTGGGGGTGCGACGATCCGGGAACGGTCCAGGAAGCCGAGAGCCATCGGATCCCTCCGTAGAGTGGGGATGATGGAGGGAATGTATTACTAAATACCCGGTGTTGCACCATGCGAGTGTCAAACTTTCCGGCAGAGAAGGGTGTGGGCGATGGGCAGGGTGACCGTGCGCCGTCCGGTGCGGCGGATTTCCGCGACCGGGGACCGGCGCCGCCCTGACGCGCTGGCCGCCGAAGAGCCCTTGGAACTGCGTGTCGGCGGCAAGGCGCTGGCCGTCACCATGCGCACCCCGGGCCACGACGTCGAGCTGGCCCACGGCTTCCTGCTCTCCGAAGGCGTGATCGGCGGCCGCGAGGACATCGCCGTCGCCCGGTACTGCGACGGCGTCGACGACCAGGGCCGCAACACCTACAACGTCCTCGACATCGCGCTCGCCCCCGGCGTGCCGGCGCCGGACGTCGGGGTCGAGCGCAACTTCTACACGACGTCCTCGTGCGGGGTCTGCGGCAAGGCCGCGCTCGACGCGGTCAAGCTCAAGACCCGCTTCTCCCCCGCCGGCGCGCCGTTCGCGGTGAAGAGCGAGACGCTCGCCGCGCTGCCGGACGCGTTGCGCGCGCAGCAGAAGGTGTTCGCCAGCACCGGCGGCCTGCACGCCGCGGCATTGTTCACCCCGGACGGCGGGATCGACGTCGTCCGCGAGGACGTCGGGCGGCACAACGCGGTGGACAAGGTGCTCGGCTGGGCCGTCATGGCGGGCCGGATCCCGGCGCCCGGACACGGCCTGCTGGTGTCCGGGCGCGCCTCGTTCGAGCTGGTGCAGAAGGCCGCCATGGCCGGGATCGGCCTGCTGGCCGCGGTCTCGGCGCCGTCGTCACTGGCCGTCGAGCTGGCCGAGGAGAACGGCATGACGCTCATCGGCTTCCTGCGCGGCGAGTCGATGAACCTCTACACCGGCGACCACCGGGTGCTCACCTAGGAACAGCCGCCCGGGTCGCAGAACGAGACTTCGGGATTCGCCGCCGTCGGCCCGTCCAGCACGGGTTCCGGCCGGTGGTTCAGGTGCAGGTCGAGGAACGCCCGCGTGTACTGCCGGGTGAGTTCCAGGCCTCGCGTGCCGGGCAACGTGGCCCCGTTGGGGATGCCGACCTCGTCGGTCAGCAGGACGAGGTCGCTGAACGACTGGTGCACCGCGCCGTCGACCAGGATCCAGCGCTTCCACCCGGTCAGCATCGGCCAGGCGGCTTCCCAGGTCGAAGCGGCCGGCCCGGACCCGGGGGTGTACTGCCCGACGCGGCCCAGCAGCAGGAACGGCCGGGTCACGTCGCGCGGCACCGGGTTCGGGGAGCCGTCGATGTCGACCCCGGCCTTGATCCGCGGATCGGTGAGCAGTGCGGTGATGGCCGCCGTGCCGCCCGCCGAGTGCCCGGCCATCGCGATCCGCGACCGGTCGACCAGGTCCGCGCCCGCCCACTTCGGCCGCGGCCCGGTCAGTTCGTCGAGCACGAACGAGACGTCCTTCGCCCGACCTTCGTCGACCTTCCGCCAGTAGGCCTCGTCGCGCTCCGGGACGTCGCAGGCGGCGCAGGTGGTGACCCGGCCGCCGGGGAAGCTCGTGCCGACGCTCTCGTAGGTGTGGTCGACCGCGGCCACCACGTACCCGTGGCTCGCCAGGTCTTCGGCCAGCCCGGTCAGCGTGCCGCGCCCGTGTTTGAACCCCGGTGAGAGCACGACGAGCGGCAGGCTGTGCGCGCGGCCGGCGGGCCGGACGTCGGTGAAGGCGTTGGTGCGGGTCGTGCTCAGGATGTCCGGCGGCAGCGTGGTGATCCCGCCGTCGGCCAGGAGCAGCCGGGACTCCTCGGGTGTCATGTACTGGGCCCGGTGCCGTCCCGGCGCGGCCGCCGGATACCACACGGACACCATCAGCTCGCGCGCTTGCACGCCCGGGACCCAGGGATCGGGCCGTGAGGTGTCGGTCAGGTCGAGGGTGGTCAGGCCGACCGGGTGGTCCCCGGTCGGCCGCGGCAGGTACGGCGTCTCGCTCGCCGTCGCCGGTGCGGGCAGGGCCAGAAGCCCCGTCAGCACGGCCAGAACCGCCGTGAATCGCATGTCGTCCCCCTTGCTCGGTGCTGGTGAGGCACCGACGTTAGGAGCGCGCGACGGCGGGCCGCGTCGGCCGCGGGACGCATTCGCCCGCGGCGTCATCCTCAAGGCGTAGTCGGCACCCAGTTGCCGTGGAAGCCGTTGGGCACCCGGTCCGGCAGGTGGATCGCGGCCACCGTCTCCATCGTGCCCGCGTCGAGCAGGGTCAGGTCGCTGCGCCGCGTCGCCGGGTCGAAGACGAAGCCGATCAGGACGCCGTCGTCCTCGGCCGCGTCGTCGTGGCACGGCACGAACACGAACTCGCCGGGCTGGCGGCCCGCGCCGAACGCGCGCTCCTGGCGCGACCCGGTGTGGAAGTCGTGCTTGAACAGCGAGCCGCCCGGGTTCGCGCCGCCGTCGGCGGACATCGTGTAGCCGAAGCGGTGGCGGCGGCCGACGAGCCGCTCGTCGACGCGCGGGAACTCCTGGCCGCGGTCGTCGAGCCGCTCCTCCAGGACCTTCCCGGCGAGCAGGTCGACGGTCCAGCGGTCCAGCGTCGGGTTCTCCTCGCCCGGGCCGTGCAGCTCGCGGTCGAACATCCGCTCGTGGCGGACGATGTCGAGCACGACGCTGTCACCGTCGTCGTAGGCGTTGAGCGGGTGGAAGACGTAGCAGGGCTCGACGTCGAACCAGCGGACGTCGCCGTTGCCGCCCTCACGCGGCATCACGCCGATCCGCGCCGGGTACTTCGGGTCCCAGCGGTACGGCAGGCCGCCGTTCGCGCCGATCTTCCGCGCCATCATCGCGGTCATCGGGTCCGGCACACGCACCTTGCCGACCATCGCCGAGAGCACCAGCTTCGCGGGCGTGCGCAGCGCGCCGGGCACGCCGGCCGCGACCGCCATCTCGGCGTTGAACGTCACCGGCAGGTCGTAGAAGACCACGTGCCGCTCGGTCAGGGAGAAGTCGTGCATCATCGGCGAGCCGGTGACCTCGATGTCGACCGTGCGGCGGGCGCGGCCCTGGGCGTCGATCACCGAGTACTGGACCTTGTTGCCCATGCCGAAGAAGTACGAGACGGCGTGCAGCTCGCCGGTGCGCGGGTCGCGCTTCGGGTGGGCGGTGTAGCCACCCGGGAGCGTGCCCTCGAAGTCGCAGCGGCCGGCGGTGTCGAGCTCCTCGGTCAGCTCGTAGACCGGCGCGCCCGCCTCGACCAGGGCGAGCGTCTTGCCCGCGTGGCCGATGACGTTGGTGTTGGCGCCGAGCGCGTCCAGCCCGCAGAACCGGCTCGGGTCCTCGCCGTCCAGCACCGCCGCGACGGCCGGGTTGCGCACCCAGCGGTTGCGGTACCACTCGGCCCGGCCGTCGCGCAGGCGGACGCCGTGGACCATGCCGTCGCCCATGAACCAGTGGTAGGCCGCCGGGTCCACTTCGGACAGCGGGTTGGGCCCGTTGCGCAGGTAGCGGCCGTCGAGGAAGTCCGGGATCCGCCCCGTGACGGCCAGTTCGGTGATCGTGTGCTCCCGGCTGACCGGGGCGAAGTTGCCCTCGAGGAACTTGTTGCCCATGGCTGACCCCTCAGAGTTGCGAAAGTATCCGCACGTGCCATAACTCGGTTATAGATACTTTTATAACAGGGTTATGAGATACTGGCAAGCATGAGCCCGAAACCTCGCGCGACCGACGTCAAGGCGCGGCTCGTCGAAGCCGCCATCCGCCTGCTCGACGACGACGGCCCCGAAGCGCTGCAGGCTCGCAAGCTGGCGGCGGAGGTCGGCGTCTCGACGATGGCCGTCTACACGCACTTCGGGGGCATGGCGGCGCTGGTCGACGAGGTGGCGCGCGCCGGGTTCCTGCGCCTGTCGGAGTGGCTGGCCGAGGTCGAGGAGACCGACGACCCGGTGGCCGACGTCTTCAGCCTGGCCCGCACCTACCGGCAGGCCGTCGCCGAGCAGCCGCAGCTGTTCGCCGTGACGTTCGGGCAGTCCGCGCCGGGCGGCAAGCGGGCGACGCTCTCCGACCTCACCACCGAGGAAGGCCGCGAAGCCGCCCAAGAGGGTTTGGTGGCGTTCGAGCACATCGTCCGGGCGACCGAGCGGGCCATCGAGGCCGGGCGGTTCCGGCCGGCCGACAAGTACCAGGCGGCGGCGCAGCTCTGGAGCGCGCTGCACGGCTTCGTCACTCTGGAAGCTTCCGGGCATTTCGGACCCGGCGAACAGGGAATTGACCACATCTTGATCCCCCTGGGCGTGACCCTGGCGGTGGGTCTCGGGGACACTGTGGACCGGGCCGGTCGCTCGGCCGGGGCCGCTGTCGCGGCTTGGCGAGCGCGGAACGGAAACGCCGGGCAAGGTGGGAACGATTGACCCGGCGGAGGCAGGACGCGGGGGAACGCGGAGCGGGTGCGCGGCGTCCCAGGTGTGGTAAGCGGGGGACGGAGACAGGTGAACGAGAACGACGGCGACCGGGGCGAGACCCCGGCGGCACCGGGTGAGGCGGAGCGGTCCGAGGACCGGGTCCACCCTCCGGCGACCCTGGGCGAGGGCGGGACCCGGGACGAGGCTTCGGACACACCCGGCGCGGCGGCGGTGCGGGACGCCCGACGGTGGCTGAGCCGCCGCTCGGTGCTGATCGCGGGTGCTTCCGGGGTGGCCATGACCGGGCTCGCCGTGGGCACCGCCACCGGGAAGCTGCCCTTCAGCCCGGCCCTGCAGCGGGCCGTGGGCGTGGCGTCCTCGAACCCGACGACCCAGCTGGGCAGCACCCGCGTCGAGCGGGTCTACTCCGCGGCCCGCGGCCGGATGGTCGACCTGGTGTTCCTGCTGCCGTCGAAGACCCCGCCGCGCGGGCTCCCGATGTCGCTGATGCTGCACGGCCTGCACGGCAACGCCCGCAACGCGGCCCCGACCGGCACGCTCAAGCAGCTCTCCAGCGACGTCGCCCGCAAGGCCGTCCCGGCGTACGGCTTCGTGGCCGTCGACGGCGGCGACAACTACTGGCACCAGGTCCACCCGAACGACGACCCGATGGCGATGCTGCTGGAGGAGGTTCCCCAGTGGCTCCGGGCCCGCGGCTTCGCGGGTGCCACGGGCCAGCCGTTCGCCTGTACGGGCGTCTCGATGGGCGGCTTCGGCGCGCTGCTGTACACGCGACGCCGGGTGGAGCGCCGCCAGCCGCCCGCGGCGGTCGCCACGCTGGCGCCCGCCCTGATCACGAACTGGCCGGAGATGGCCAAGCGTCACATCTTCACGGGCATGGAGGACTGGGTGTCCCTCGACCCGCTGCGCCACATCGACGAGACGAAGGGCGTGGCCAACGCCATCTGGTGCGGCACGGAGGACTCGTTCATCACCGGCGTCCGCCGCTACATCGACGCGGCCCACCCGGCGGTGGCGCACACGGCCCACGGCAAGCACGGGGACACGTTCAACAAGACCGTGGTGCCCAGCCTGGTCAGCTTCCTCGGCAAACAGGTCCCGCGGGCCGGCGTCTAGGCAGCTCGGCCCCCTTCAGCGGCGGAAGTGGACCCGGGTCGTCGTGCGGCCCGGGACCCAGTACGTGCGCACCAGGTCGGCCAGGCGGTTGACCAGCAGGAGCCCGCGCCCGCCCAGGCTCGCCGCCGGCGGCGGAACGCGCCCGGCCAGCGGCTCGGTGATCGTGCCGTCGTCGGTCACCTCGGCGACCACGTGCTCGTCCTCCGCCCACAGCCGCAGCACGCCCGTGCCGCCGCCGTAGAGCACGCTGTTCGTGGTCAGCTCGGCGACCGCCAGCGCGAAGTCGTCGCGGCGCGGGCGCCGCAGGCCGTGGCGGGCGGCCCAGATCTCCGTGAAGCCGCGCAGCGTGGCCAGCTGGGCGACGTCGAACGTGCGCTCGACCGCGCCCGCCGGAGGGTCGAGGGGCAGCGTCAGGTCGGCGCGGACGCGGTCGGGGTCGTAGTGCGGGCTGGCCGCGCGGCCCGCGGGCTTCCACAGCTCCGGGTGGGTGCGCCCGGCGTCGGCCAGGACGCCGGGGGCCAGCGCCGCCGTGTCGTACGGGCAGAGCACCGCGACCGGCCGGCCCGCGAACGCCGTGTTGATGAGCGCCTCGTGCAGCACACACGCGGGGTATTCGGCGGCGGAGCGGCCGGGCCAGACCGGCTCGACGGCGATCCGCACCGGGCCCGCGTGCTCGCCCGCGAAGGCGAGCAGGACCGTCGGCAGGATCGCTCCGGGGTTGCGCCCCGCCTGGTGCAGGTCGATCAGCCGGACCTCGCCCGAGCGCGGGCCGAGGGCCTTCTCGACGAGCAGGAGGTTGCGGCCGGGGACGGCGACGGCGACCGGTTCGCCTCGGTCGAGCCCTTCGAGCAGGAACGGAACGACGCCGTCCAGATACTCGGTGTCACCACGGTAGAACAGTGCCGGATGCCGAAAGGGTGTGAGGGCATCTACCACGGGTGGGTCCTACCCCGCACCCGTGAACTTCAAACGGACCGGAAGGTGGAACCCGGTCACTCCACCCAGCGGCCGACGACCGAGATCAGCCAGAACCCCACCAGCGTGGCGAGGGCGAACAGGAGCACCCAGTTGAACAGCTGACGACGCTCCTCGACCCCACGGGCCTGCCAGAGGCCGTAACCCGCGACGAGGAATAACGGCACCGGGATGAGCGGCAACGGCGACAACCGCGACACCACCGCGACCACGCAGGTGCCGGTGCACACGGCCAGCACGCCCATCAGGACGCGGTTCAGCCACCGGTACCGCTCGAAGACGGACGCGATTACGCGCTCGCTCAGTTCACGGAACCCGAGCAGCGTCCCGGCCGGGGCGTCCCCGGCGGGCACCGGGGACGGCTCCGGCGGAGGCGGTGCCTGCACGCCGCCGCCGGTGGCCGTGGCCCCGGTACCCGGGAAAGAGTCAGCAGTCATTCAGCTTTCCTGTCGGGTCTCCGAGCCGGGCGGCCCGGAGACGCCCGGGGTCAGGCCGACTTCTCGCCGCGCTCGCTGCGCGCGCGCCGCGTCGGCTGCCGGGCGACGATCGTCGGGTTCACGTTCTCCCGGACGGTCTGCTCGGTGATGACGACCTTCGCCACGTCGTCGCGGCTCGGGATGTCGTACATCACCGGCTGGAGCACTTCTTCCATGATGGCGCGCAGCCCACGGGCACCGGTCCCGCGCAGCACCGCCTGGTCGGCGATGGCCTCGAGCGCGGTCTTGGTGAACTCGAGCTCGACGTTGTCCATCTCGAAGAGCTTCTTGTACTGCTTCACCAGGGCGTTGCGCGGCTGGGTGAGGATGCTGACCAGCGATTCCTTGTCCAGGTGGCTGACCGTCGCGACGACCGGGAGCCGGCCGATGAACTCCGGGATCAGCCCGAACTTGATCAGGTCCTCGGGCATGGTGTCGGAGAAGACGTCGCTCTCCTCGATCTCGGACTTGGTGCGGATCTCCGCGCCGAAGCCGAGGCCGCGCTTGCCGACCCGCTCGTTGATGATCTTCTCCAGCCCGGCGAACGCGCCGGCCACGATGAACAGCACGTTCGTCGTGTCGATCTGGATGAACTCCTGGTGCGGGTGCTTGCGGCCGCCCTGCGGCGGGACCGAGGCGGTGGTGCCCTCGAGGATCTTCAGCAGGGCCTGCTGCACGCCCTCGCCGGAGACGTCGCGCGTGATCGACGGGTTCTCCGACTTGCGGGCGATCTTGTCGACCTCGTCGATGTAGATGATCCCGGTCTCGGCCCGCTTGACGTCGTAGTCCGCCGCCTGGATGAGCTTGAGCAGGATGTTCTCGACGTCCTCGCCGACGTACCCGGCTTCGGTGAGCGCCGTGGCGTCCGCGATCGCGAACGGCACGTTCAGCAGCTTCGCCAGGGTCTGCGCGAGGTAGGTCTTGCCGCACCCGGTGGGGCCGAGCATCAGGATGTTCGACTTGGCGAGCTCGACCGACTCCTCCTTGGAGTCCTTCGGCCCGGCCTTGTCGTCCGCCTGGATCCGCTTGTAGTGGTTGTAGACCGCTACCGCGAGGGTCCGCTTGGCGTCGTTCTGGCCGATGATGTACTGCTCGAGGAACTCGTGGATGTCGGCGGGCTTGGGCAGCTCGTCGAGCTTGACGTCGCCGGCCTCGGCCAGCTCCTCCTCGATGATCTCATTGCAGAGGTCGATGCACTCATCGCAGATGTAGACCCCGGGGCCGGCAATGAGCTTCTTCACCTGCTTCTGGCTCTTCCCGCAGAAAGAACACTTCAGCAGGTCTCCGCCGTCACCGATCCGTGCCATGGCCTGTGACCTCGTCCCCTCCGGCGCGGTTGTCCGCGCCTGACGTGTGTTGCGACGGTGCGGCCCCGATCACGGACGACCGGGCGGAGCCTCACGCATTGCCACTGACGGTACCCGTCCGATGCCGTGGGCGGGAACACCCACGGGCACCGGGAGCACGTCAGAAGGACGACCCTAAACCAGAGTGCCGGTGTATGTCGTCTTCCCGACACACACCGGCCTGGCGGATCTAGAGAGCCGACGCCTTACGGTACGGCAGCACCTCGTCGATGATGCCGTACGACTTGGCCTCGTCGGCCGTCAGGATCTTGTCCCGCTCGATGTCCTTGCGGATCTGGTCGGCGTCCTTGCCGGTGTGCTTGGCCAGGATGACCTCCATCTGGCGGCGCACCCGCTGGATCTCGTTCGCCTGGATCTCCAGGTCGGAGACCTGGCCGTAGGTGCCCTCGGTGGCCGGCTGGTGGATCAGCACCCGCGAGTTGGGCAGCGCGTAGCGCTTGCCCGGGGTGCCGGCGGCCAGCAGCACGGCGGCCGCGGAGGCGGCCTGGCCGAGGCAGTACGTCTGGATGTCCGGGCGGACGAACTGCATGGTGTCGTAGATCGCCATCAGCGAGGTGAACGAGCCACCCGGCGAGTTGATGTAGATCAGGATGTCGCGGTCCGGGTCCTCGTGCTCGAGGTGCAGCAGCTGGGCCATCACGTCGTTGGCCGACGCGTCGTCCACCTGCACGCCGAGGAAGATGACGCGCTCCTCGTACAGCTTGTTGTACGGGTTCGACTCCTTGACGCCGTAGCTGGTGCGCTCGACGTACGACGGGAGGATGTACCGCGACTGGGGGACGGTCGGTGCCCGGAAGTCACCCGGGAGCCTGAAGTTGCTCATGGAACTCTCCTTGGTGCTTCGGCTCAGTTCGAGCCCGGACGGGCGATGTCGGCGGTCAGGACGTGGTCGACGAACCCGTAGTCCTTCGCCTCCTGCGCGGTGAACCAGCGGTCGCGGTCGCCGTCCGCGATGATCTGCTCGACCGTCTGCCCGGTCTGGTCCGCGGTGATCTGGGCCAGCTCGCGCTTCCACTTGTTGAACAGGTCCGCCTGGATCGCGATGTCCGACGCGGTACCGCCGACACCCGCCGACGGCTGGTGCATCAGGATCCGCGCGTGCGGCAGCGAGTAGCGCTTGCCGGGCGTGCCCGAGGAGAGCAGGAACTGCCCCATCGAGGCCGCCATGCCCATCGCGTAGGTCGCGACGTCCGGGCGGATGAGCTGCATGGTGTCGTAGATGGCGAACCCGGCCGTGACCGAGCCACCCGGCGAGTTGATGTAGAAGCGGATGTCGGACTCGGCGTCGTCCGCGTCGAGCAGCAACAGCTGCGCGGTGATCCGGTTGGCGATCTCGTCGTTCACCTCGGAACCGAGGACGACGATGCGCTCCTGGAGCAACCGCTCGAACACCGAGTCGGTGAGGGTGAGCCCTGCGGTTCCGGTCCGCGCCTCGGGCGTGTGCTGCGTCACGTCTGCCTGCCTTTTCGCCGACGGCGGTCCCGTACCGGCGACCGCCGCTGTCGTTTCAAGTGCTTGAGATCTTGCAATCGACCCTAACGAACTTGGGCGGCGCAGAATGCCTGACACCGCCCAAGTTCGCTCACAGCTTCACTCCGCGGGAGTCTTCGCCGCCTCTTCGGTGGCCGGCGTCTCCTCGGCTGCGGCGTCGGCGGCCGGTTCCTCGGCGCCGAACAGCTCGGAAAGGTCGACCTCGGCACCCGAACCGTCGGTGACGGCGGCCTTGCGGACCACGGAGGCGAGCGCCTTGCCGCGGCGGACGTCGGCGTAGATCGCGGTCAGCTGGCCGGACTGCTGGGCCCGCTGGACGTACTCGTCCGGGCTGATCCCGAAGCGCTGGGCCTGGTAGATGATCCGCTCGGTGAGCTCGCCGTCGTTGACCGAGACCTGCTCCTTGTCGGCGATGGTGTCCAGCAGCAGCTGCGTGCGGACGGCCTTCTCCGACTCGGTGCGGGTCTCCGCGTCGAACTCCTCCAGCGTGCGGCCTTCGGCCTCGAGGGCCTGGGCGAACTGGGCCTCGTCGTGGTCGAACGGGTGGATCGCGTCGTGCTTGCGGTTCTCGATCTCGGCGTCGAGGACCTTCTCCGGGATCGGCACCTCGGTGCGCTCCAGGAGCTCGTCGAGCACCTTGTCGCGGGCCTGGACGCCCTGCTGCATCTTCTTGACGCGGCCGAGCCGCTCGCGCAGGTCGCCCTTGAGCTCGTCGATCGTGTCGAACTCGCTGGCCATCTGGGCGAACTCGTCGTCGGCCTCCGGCAGCTCGCGCTGCTTGACCGACTGGACGGTCACGGTCACCTCGGCGTCCTTGCCGGCGTGGTCGCCGGCGACGAGCTGGGTGGTGAACGTCTTGGTCTCGCCGGCGTTCGCGCCGACGATCGCCTCGTCGATGCCGTCCACGAGCTGGCCGGAGCCGATCTCGTAGGACAGCCCCGAGGTGGCGGCCTCCTCGACGGCCTCGCCGTCGACGGTCGCGGCCAGGTCGATCGAGACGAAGTCGCCGGTCTCGGCCGGGCGCTCCACGCCGGTCAGCGTGCCGAAGCGGGCGCGCAGCTCGTCGAGCTGCTCGTCGACCTCCGCGTCGGTCAGCTCGACGTCGTCCACGGTGACGGTGAAGCCCTCGAGGTCGGGCAGCTCGATCTCCGGGCGCACGTCCACCTCGGCGGTGAACTCGAGCACGTCGCGGTCCTCGAGCTTCGTGACGTCGAACTCCGGGTTCCCGAGCGTGCGGACCTCGTTCTCGCGGACCGCCTCCATGTACTTGGCCGGGATGGCCTCGTTGACGACCTCGTCGAGCACCGGGCCACGCCCGATCCGGCTTTCCAGGACGCGAGCGGGCGCCTTGCCGGGCCGGAAGCCCGGGATGCGCACCTGCTGGGCGATCTTGCGGTAGGCGCGGTCGAAGTTCGGCTTGAGCTCCGCGAACGGCACCTCGACATTGATCTTGACTCGCGTCGGGCTCAGCTGCTCGACGGTGCTCTTCAAGGTCTTCTCCTCGAGCGGTAACGATTGTGGTTGGACAATCCTGCGGAAATGGCCCCGGTCACCTGCAGACCGGGACGTCCGAGTCTAGGCCAGTGGCCCGCGCCGCCCGGGCGGGGGCCACCTGCGGCGTCAGGCGCCGAGCATCCGGCCGATCACCCAGCGCGTCTGGCCGCTCGCGTGCTCGGCCGAGCCGCTGGGCTGCACCAGGTGGGACAGCAGCAATCGCACGAAGGCCTCGACGGCGACGGTCCACTCCGACGCGGTCAGCGGGACCTCGGGGTAGGCGCGCGAGAACAGCGCCGCGACCGTCTCGACGGCCCGGCCGAGCACCGCCTCGGGCCGGGAGGTGAGCAGCGGGAGGAAGTCGTCGCGGCCGCCCTGCGCGCCGCCGAGCGCGATGGCGGCCAGCGGGTTGCCGCGGGCGGACTCGAGGATCTCCCGGAACGCGGCGGTGACGCCGTCGACGGCCCGGCCGGGGTACGCGGCGATGACCTCGCCGACCTGCGCCACGAACCGGTCGGTCTCGCGCAGGATCAGCATCTCGGCGAGCTCGGACTTGGAGCCCAGTTCGTTGTAGACGGTCTGCCTGCTGACGCCGACCTCCGCGGCCAGCTTGCCCATGGTGACGCCCGCCCAGCCGTCCACCCGGGTCAGCTCGGCGGCCGCGGCCAGCAGCCGCTCGCGGGTGCCGACCGGACCGGAGTGGGTGACGGCGTTCACAGGCCGATCTTAGCGTTGTACGGCGTTCCGCAGGCCGGCACCTTTTTTCGAAGCGTGCTGCAACGTTTACAAACGACGCCGGGTTGTCTACGGTGACTCCCGCCTGGCCAGGAGCTTCTCGACCGAGGAGACCGCTCGATGCCCGTCGTCGACACCCCGGCGCGCGGCTCCCTGGAATCGACGGAGTCCGCGCCCGGACTCCCGTTCCCCCGCGCGGTCCCCGCGCCGCGGCTGCCGCTGCCCGCGGTCTCGCTGCCGGCCGTGCTGCTGTTCGCCGGCGCCCTCGCGGTCTGGGCCGGATCGACGTGGCTGCTGCTGGCCGGGCTGGTGCCGGCGGCCGTGACCGTGGTGCTGAACACCGCCGCCACCTTCGCGATGTACACGGTGGTGCACGAGTCCGCGCACCACTCGGCCGGGAAGCTCACCTGGGTCAACGAAACGCTCGGCCGGCTGGCCGTCCTGTTCGTCGCGGCGTACGCGTCGTTCCCGTCGCTGCGGTACGTCCACGGTGAACACCACCGCCACACGAACGGGCCGGTCCGCGCCGACCCGGACGCCTGGGTCCAGCGCGGCCCGCGCTGGCAGCTGCCGCTGCGCTGGCTGACCCTCGACTTCTCCTACGCGCGCTGCTACTTCGCGCGGCTGCGGGCCCGCCCGCCGCACGAGCTGGCCGAGACGCTGGTGGTGCTGTCGGTGGCCGTGTCCGCCGGGGTGGCGCTGGTCGTGTCCGGCCACGGAACGGAACTGCTGCTGGTGTACCTGCTGCCGCAGCGGCTCGGCGTGGGACTGCTCGCCTGGGTGTTCGGCTGGCTGCCGCACCACGGGCTGCCCGCCGCCGGGCCGGCCGGTCGGTTCGGCACCACCCGCGTCCGCGTCGGCCACGAGCGGCTGCTGACCCCGGTGCTGCTGGCCCAGAACCTGCACCTGGTGCACCACCTGCACCCGGCCGTGCCGTTCCACCGCTACCGGCGGGTCTGGCTCGACAACCGCGAGGCGTACCTGGCCCGCGACGTCCCGATCAGCACCGGGTGGGGGCAGGAGCTGACCGTGGCCGGGTACCGGGCGATGGCGGGCCTCGACGACGTCCCGGACGACGCCGCGCCCGAGCCCGAGCCGCCGCCGTCGCTCGGGCCGAGCCGGTTCCACCGGCTGCGCGTCTCCGGCGTGCGGCCGCTGACCGCGGACGCCGTCGCGGTGACCCTGGCGGTGCCGCCACAGCTGGCGCCCGAGTTCCGGTTCACGCCGGGGCAGCACGTCGCCGTGCGCGCGGTGCTGGACGGGCGGCCGGTGCGGCGGACGTACTCGATCTGCGCACCGGCGGACGCGGGCGAGCTGCGGATCGCGGTGAAGAGACGCGCGGGCGGCGCGTTCTCCGGCTTCGCGACCACGACGCTGGCGGCGGGCGACTTCCTCGACGTGCTCCCGCCCTCGGGCGGGTTCACGCTCGTCCCGGACCCGGCGCGGACGGCGCACTACGTCGCGCTGGCCGCGGGCAGCGGCATCACCCCGGTGCTGTCCATCCTGGTCAGTGCGTTGCGGGCGGAGCCGCACAGCCGGGCGACCCTGTTGTACGTCAACACTTCCGGCGCGACGACGCTCTTCGCGACGGAGCTGACGGCGCTCGCGCAGGGGTTCGGCGGGCGGCTGCACGTCGTGCACTACCGCACCGACGAGCGCGACCCGGACCTGCACGCGCACCGCCCGGCCCGGACCTTCGACACGGTCGGCGAGGCGCTGGCCATCTCGCACGAGCGGTACCAGCGCGGCCGCCTCGACGGCACGCGGCTGCGGGCGCTGCTGCAGAACCGCCTGCACCCGGCGAAGGTCGACGAGTGGTTCCTCTGCGGCCCGCGCGGCCTGACCGACCTGGCGCGGCGGACGCTGGCCGACGCGGACGTCCCGGAGGAGAACGTCCACTTCGAACTGTTCCGCGGCGCGGCACCCCTGCGCGACCCGGCCGGGTTCCCGGCCGATGTGGCGGTGACGGTGGGCGGGACGACGACCCGGGTGCCCGCCAACGCCGGCGAAACGGTGCTGGACGCGGCGTTGCGGGCCGGGTTCGAGGTGCCGTACTCCTGCACGGGCGGCGCGTGCGGCACCTGCCGGGCGACGCTCCTGCAAGGCCAGGTCGAGATGGACGTCCGCTACGCCCTCACCGAAGACGACGCCGCCGCGGGCCGGATCCTGACCTGCCGGGCCCGCGCGACGACCCCGGAGGTCGCGGTCGACTACGACCGCTGACCCCGGGACCGCCGCGTCAGCCGGTCTGCGTGGGCGCGCCGGCGGGCGGCTGGCCCTGTTGGCCCTGCCCCGGTCCGGCGCCGGTCGTGCCTTCGGTCACCGACGTCGCCGTCGCCGTGTCGCCCGACTCCGTGGCCACCACGGTGACCGTGTCGCCGGACGCCACGCCCGTCGCCTGGGCCGAGGTGATCGTGTAGGTCTTCGAGAAGCCGTCGTCGCTCTGCGCGGTCAGGGACGTCGCGCTCAGCGCCGTCACCTTGCCGGTCTGCATGATCTTCGTGACGTAACCGCCGTTCCCGTCGGAGGAGACGTACTCGCCGTGCAGCGCCGAACCGAGCGCGCCGGCGCCGCCGGGACCGCCCCGCATCCCGCCCGCCGTGCCGCCCGGGCCCGCCGCGGTGCCCGTCGCCGCGGACGACGACGAGGCGGCCCAGATCGCCGCTCCCCCGCCGGCCACGATCACCGCCGCGACGGCACCGGCGGCGACCTTCTTGCCCGTCGGCCAGCCCGGCTTCCCCGGCGCGGGCGCGCCGCCCCAGCCCTGCTCCGGCGCGGCACCCCACGCCGGGTCCGAAGTGGACGGTGTCTGCTGCGGAGCCTGCGGTGTGGTCATTTCGTTACTCCTTCACGCGATGCGTTGCCGTGGTCCACGTTCCGGCCCGTCGCTGTGTGCGGACTGTGCCGACCGTCAGCCGTTCCTGTGACCGGAGGAACCGGACACGGCGCGACCCGTCGATCACCGCACAGCCGCCTCACAGGCAGCACACAACTCGCGCACACGGCACCGGCGGACGCTGAAGCCATGGCCGCGCGCACCCTCACGCCCCGCCCCCACCGGTCCGCCCGGCCGGGGCGGCTTTCGCTGCGCGCGAAGCTGACCGGCTCGATGGTCGTGCTGCTCACCGTGGTGTGCCTGATCGTCGGGGTCGTCAGCGAGTTCGCCCTCGACGTCTTCCTCACCCGCCAGGTCGACCAGCAGCTGTCGGCCGCGGCCACCCGTTCGCAGGTCTTCGCGAGCAACGCCGGCCGGCAGGACTTCCCGCCGGGCCTGCAGCCGCCCCAGGACCAGGGCACGGGCGAGCACCCGCTCGGGCAGAACGTCGGCACGGTCAGCGGCACCTTCGCCGGGTCGCTGCTGGTGCACGACGACAGCATCTCCGAGCACGGCGACCGGCTGCAGCTGTCCGCGGCCCAGCAGGCCGTGATGCTGTCGGTGCCCGCGGACGGCAAGCCGCACACCGTGTCCTTCGCCGACCTCGGCGAGTACCGGCTGATGGCGCTGCCGGTCACCGGGTCGTCCCAGGTCGTCGTCACCGGCCTGCCGCTGAAGCCGGTCACCGACACCCTGGTCACCGTCGGGCTGATCCTCTTCGGCGTCGCCGCGGCGGGTGTCCTCGGCGCGGCGTTCCTCGGCGCGTTCGCGGTCCGCCGCACGCTGCGGCCGCTCGACCGCGTCGCCGCCACCGCCGGACGCGTCACCCAGCTGCCGCTCGACCGCGGCCAGGTGGCGCTGTCCATCCGCGTCCCGGAGTCCGACACGGACCCGCGGACCGAGGTCGGCCAGGTCGGCTCGGCGCTGAACCTGATGCTCGGGCACGTCGCGCAGGCCCTCGAAGCGCGGCACGACAGCGAGCTGCGGGTCCGGCAGTTCGTCGCGGACGCCAGCCACGAGCTGCGCACCCCGCTGGCCGCGATCCGCGGGTACGCCGAGCTGGCCGCCCGCGGCAGCTCCCTGGTGCCGCCGGACGTTGCCCACTCGATGACCCGGATCCAGTCCGAGGCCGTCCGGATGTCCACGCTCGTCGAGGACCTGCTGCTGCTCGCCCGGCTCGACGCGGGCCGGCCGCTGGACGTGCGCGAGGTCGACCTCACCCGGCTCCTCGCGGACGCCGTCGGCGACGCGCGGGTCGCCGGGCGCGACCACCGGTGGCAGCTCGCCCTGCCGCCCGACCCGGTGCTCGTGCTCGGGGACGTCCAGCGCCTGCACCAGGTGCTGGCGAACCTGCTCGCCAACGCGCGCACGCACACCCCGCCCGGCACCACGGTGACGGCCGCGCTCGCCCGCACCAAGGACACCCACAGCGCCGTGCTGACGGTCACCGACGACGGCCCCGGCATCAACCCGGACCTGCTGCCCGACGTCTTCGAGCGGTTCGCCCGCGGCGACACGTCCCGCTCGCGCCACGCGGGCAGCACCGGGCTCGGGCTGGCGATCGCCTCCGCCGTCGTCGTCGCCCACCACGGCTCGATCGAGGTGCACAGCCGTCCCGGCCGGACGGAGTTCGCGGTGCGCCTGCCCGTGGCCGTCCCCGCACAGCGCGTGCACAGCGTCGGCACAACCCGGCCCCAGCTGGGCACCGGAAGCTGATCTCATGACCGCTGTGACATCCGGGGCTTCGCCCCGGGCCGGGGGCTCCGCCACCCGTAGCCCCCGACAAGAAGCCGGTGTCGCCTCGCGCGAACCCGCCGTGGCCCCTCCGGAGGGCACCTCCACCCCCGCCCGACCGCGCTGGACGCGTCCCGCGCTCGCCGCGCTGCTCGTGGGGACCGCCGTGCTCTACCTCTGGGGTCTCGGCGCCTCCGGCTGGGCCAACGCCTTCTACTCCGCGGCCGCGCAGGCGGGTTCGCAGAGCTGGAAGGCGCTGTTCTTCGGCTCCAGCGACGCGGCGAACGCGATCACCGTCGACAAGACCCCCGCCGCGCTGTGGGTGCTGGGGCTTTCGGCGCGGGTGTTCGGCGTCAACGCCTGGAGCGTCCTGGTGCCGCAGGCGCTGATGGGCGTCGGTTCGGTCTGGCTGCTGTACGCGACGGTTCGCCGGACGTCCGGTCCGGCCGCGGGCCTGGTCGCCGGGCTGGTGCTGGCGCTGACCCCGGTGGCGGCGCTGATGTTCCGGTTCAACAACCCGGACGCGCTGCTGGTGCTGCTGCTGGTCGCGGCCGCCTACTGCGTCGTCCGCGCGATCGAGAAGGCCGGACCGGGCTGGCTGGCACTGGCCGGCGTCGCGGTCGGTTTCGGCTTCCTGGCGAAGATGCTGCAGGCGTTCCTGGTGCTGCCGGCCTTCGCCGTGGCTTACCTCGTCGCCGCGCCGGTTTCTCTGGGCAAGCGGTTGCTGCACCTGCTCGGCGCGCTGGGCGCGACGGTCGTGGCCGCCGGCTGGTACCTGGTCGTCGTCGCGCTGTGGCCGGCGGCGGACCGGCCGTTCATCGGCGGCTCGCAGACGAACTCCCTGTGGGAACTGGTCTTCGGCTACAACGGTTTCGGCCGCATCACCGGCGACGAGGTGGGCAGTGTCGGCGGCGGCGGGGGTGCCGGCGGCACCTGGGGTTCGACCGGCCTGACCCGGCTGTTCGGCAGCGAGATGGCCGGTGGCATCGCGTGGCTGATCCCGGCGGCGCTGCTCGCGCTGGGCGCGGGCCTGTGGTTCACCCGCCGGGCCCCGCGCACCGACCGGTCCCGCGCGGCCCTGATCGTCTGGGGCGGCTGGTTCCTGGTGACGGCCCTGGTGTTCAGCTACATGGGCGGCATCATCCACCCGTACTACACCGTGGCCCTGGCCCCGGCCATCGCCGCGCTGGTCGGCACGGCGGCGGCCCAGTTGTGGCGCCTGCGGTCGCGCCCGTCGGCGTCCGGCCTGCTCAGCGGCGGCGTGGCTCTGACGGCCGTCACGGCGTATCTGCTGCTGTCGGGATCGTCGTGGCAGCCGTGGCTGGCTCCCACGGTGCTCATCGGCGGTCTCTTGGCGGCGGTGGCCCTGTTCTTCGCGGCCCACCTGACCCGCTGGGCGGCGTCTGCGGTCGCCGCGTTCGCCTTGGTGGTACTGCTGGCGGGTTCCGGCGCGTACACGCTGGCCACCGCGGCGACAACGCACAGCGGCGCGATCCCGTCGGCCGGCCCTTCTTCAGGTTTCGGCGGTCGCGGCTTTGGCGGCGGCCCGGGCGGCTTCGGCGGCGGCGGTCGCGGCGGCGGACCGGGTTCCCTGCTGACGACGACGCTCCCGGGCGCCCAGCTCACGGCGTTGCTGAAGCAGGACGCGTCGAAGTACACGTGGACGGCGGCCACGGTCCTGTCGAACGCGGCGGCGGGCTACCAGCTGGCGAGCGACGCCCCGGTGATGGCGGTGGGCGGCTTCAACGGAACGGACCCGTACCCGACGCTGGAACAGTTCCAGCAATACGTCGCGAGCGGCCGCATCCACTACTTCCTGGGCGAAGGCATGACGATGCGGGGCAGCAGCGGCTCGGACGCGGCCCAGCAGATCGCCGACTGGGTGGCGTCGACCTACCAGTCGACGACGGTGGACGGCGTGACCGTCTACGACCTCACCGCGGCCGCCTGAGGAACGGCCCGACGAAAGCAGGGTCAGGGCCGGATGACCTGGTCAACGCCGTGCCGCCTCCGGCACTATGGAAGCAGCCGGAGAACGGAGTCGCTGCAGATGACCGAGCCCCATGTGTGGCGGGCCCGATCCGCAGACCTGATTCCGTTCGCCACAGCCCTCGGCGACGACGGATTCCTCGTCGATCGCCTGGCACGCCAGGAAAATCGTCAGGGCGTCCTGTTCTTCGCGTGGCTGGGCACCCGCCCGGCCGGCGTCGTCTACCTGTGGCTGGAGGAGGCCGAGGAGCCGCCGATCCACGCCCACCTCCCCGGCGTCGCGCTGCTCACCCACCTGCAGGTTCACACCGAGCTGCGCAGACGCGGCGTCGGGACGGCCCTGGTCGGCGCGGTGGAGCAGCACCTCGCCGAGCAGGGCCGCGAGCGGGTCGCACTGGCGGTCCGCACGGACAACCCGGCCGCGGCGCGTCTGTACGACAAGCTCGGCTACCGGGACTGGGGCCACGACACGGTGACCTGCTACGCGCGGGTGACCTTGCGCAACGGCGGCGTCCTCGAAGTGCCGGAACTCTGCCACGTACTGGTCAAGGACCTGACGCCGGTCACCCCCGCGCCGCGAACGGAGTGCCGGACGATCGGCGCCGCACAGCAGGGCTGATCCGGCGGCCGGGGCCGGGCTGGACCACGGTGTCGATCCGCAGGGTGGCCAGGGCCGACTCGATGCCGATGCCGCGCGGGTGCCGGCCGAGGTGGGCGCGCCACTGCACGCCGTCCGCCCGCCACGCACGCAGGTACTGCACGCACAGTTCCGGCGTGATGAGGTGACTGCGCCCGATCGCCGCTTTGAGGCAGGCGACCATCCTGGCCTTCTGCGCCTCGTCGACCTCGGCGGTCCGCACGAGATCGATGGTGGACTGGATGATCCGCCGCCGGTCGGGCAGGAATTCGCGCCAGTACCGCTCGTCGGCGTCCTCGAGACCGCCGCCGTTGTCCAGCAAGCCGTACACGCCTTCGGCAAGGGTGTCGCCCAGCTCTTCACCGCGGGCGCGCCGGGCGTCCCGGTACGGGTCGTACGGGTGCTGGATCGCGGTGCCGGTGACCGCCGACGGCCGCAGCCGCAGGCCGTCCAGCAGGAAGAACCAGTCCTCGTTGTAGATGTTGGGGAAGAACGAGCCGAACGCCGCCTCACCGACGACCAGCGCGCCGCCACCGATGAAGGTCTCCTGCGCCGCGCCGATGTCACGCAGGGCGTGGCACACCACGGAGTTGTCCGGCATCCCGGAGTTGGCCAGCCCGACCACGGCGTGCTCGCCGAGCAGCCCGGCCGCCGCGGCGACGTCGGCGGGATCGGGCAGGACGATGTCGTCGTCGAGGAAGAGAATCCGCTTCCACCCCGCGATGCGCGCGATCAGCAGGCCGAGATTCCGTTTGAAACTGGTGTCGACCTTCCGCTGGAACCGGCGGTTGAGCAGCAGTCGATCAGTGGCGAAGTCGGGGACGAGACCAGCGGGCACCTCGTCGATGTTGATCGCCGCGACCCGCACGCCGGCGCGTTTCGCTTCCAAAGCCGCGCTGGAGGCGTCGCCGCGCATGCTGCACAACACGAGGAGGAAGACGTCGTTCTCCTTCGCCGCGGCGATCGCCTGCCGCAGATAAGGAGCCGTACGCCCGTTCGGCACGATGATCGCGTCCAGCGCCGCGCGCGGAGCACCGTCGGCTTCGACGTTCGTCAGCAGGTTCTTGTGCGACGGGTGTTGCCGGAGGTTCATGGGGCGTCGGGCCACTCGTGCAGGCGGTTCTCCGCCAGCGTCCAGTCCGGGGTCAGGCCCTTGCCCGCCACCACGGGCACCCGGCTGATGATGCTGAACGACTCCGCGTCGCCGAAGCGCTGCCGCAGGTAGTCCCAGTTCCGGTCACGGAACCGGGAGTCGGTGAGGGCGCGAACCGCGCCGAGGGTGCCACGTCCGTACATACCATTGCACACGGTCACCGTGCGCTTTCGGTTGAACGGACTGACCCCTCTGTAAAAGTGCGCCACGTCTTCCAAGAGGTGACCTTCGCTGTCCAGCTGCGGTGGAAAGAGCTCCGACCCGCTCGCCCGCTCCACGCGGAAGCCGCCAGGTTCGCTGGTCGGTGCCGCGTCGTCGCGTACGACCTGGTGCACCGGCAGCTCGACCCGTTCGATGACATCGCGGGTGACGGTGTTCCAGTCGACGCCACCGAGCAGGACGAGGTGGGTCGTGTAGTCGTCGGGGGTCAGCTCTTCCGTGGTGTGGAAGGCGACCTGGTGCCGGGGGTTGACGGACCTGATGTGGCCGAACAGTTCGATCAAGGCGTCGGGATCGGCGTAAGTGTACAGAGACGTGAAGTCCGCGCTTTCCGGGTCCGCATAGGACAGATGCCGGCGCAGCTCCGGCGGAAGGCGGGCGCAGACGATGGTGATGTCCTCGTTCTCCGGGAACCGCCAGGCGTCGTCGTTCTCCGGCTCGGCCGTGGCCCGCTCGCGCCCATCCCGGAGCCAGAGCAGCTCGTCCAGCAGCTCGTCGCGATCGACCCGCTCGTCGTCCGTCAGTTCTTCGAGTGGGAGGACCCGCAGCGTTCCGCCGTTCTCGGACCGGCGCGTCGCGAACAGCGTCGCGTACGCCTCGAGCCGCCGGACCGGTGGCCGGACCGGCCGGTCGGTGTTCTCCCACGACGAGATCAGGGAGATGCTCAGTGGCTTGGTCCCCCCGAGAGCTTCGGCGAGCTGAAGCTGGGTGATGCCCGCATCGGGCCAGTGCTTCTCCCGCAACGCCCGCAGGCGGCGGGCGAGGGCGGGCCGCGGCGCAACTGGGGACACGACTCCCGCCACCCTTCAGTAAATTTCAGTACTGCGAGCGAGTGGCTAGAGCGTACTCCCACGCCCTGGAGGCTCGGTCGGCGACCCGCCGAAGCGAGGACTGAAACGTTACGTGACGCGGAACTTCCTCACACCAAACAGATAACGGCGATTCATCTCAGTTGTTCCAGGGTAATCCAGGGCCTACAGTCAACTTGACTGAACTTCAGTTGACACCTGAAGGCAGGAGCGGGCGCCATGAGAACACCCACGGACATACCCCGGCACCGGGCCATCGTGGCGGTCGACATCGAGGGGTCGACCAGCCGGACGAACTCGGTGCGTGCCCTGCTCCGGAACGTCCTCTTCCAGCTGCTCGACGAGGCCTTCACCACCGGTGGGGTCGGCCCGAAGCACCGGGAACCGTTCGTCGACCGCGGCGACGGCGCGCTGTGCCTCGTCCGGCCCTTCGACCAGGTGCCCAAGACCCTGCTGCTCGCGACGGTCGTCCCCGCGCTGGCCGAGCTGCTCGAAAAGCACGCCCGAAACCTGCCCGACCTCGCCTTCCGGCTCCGCGTCGCGGTGCACTCGGGCGAAGTGCACCGCGACAAGCGCGGGCCGTACGGCGAAGACGTCGACATCGCGTGCCGGCTCGTCGACGCGCCCGAGCTGAAGCGGCGGCTGCGCGACACCGCCGAACCGCTCGCGCTCGCCGTGTCGCAGGAGATCCACCGCGCGGTCGTGCGGCACGGCTACCCCGGGATCGACGGTGGCGCCTTCACGCAAGCCGTCCAGATCAAATTGGGCGAAGAACGGCTCAGAGGCTGGCTGTACACCCCCGAGGCAGGCCGCCTCATCGCGTAGACGCCGGACGACCGGAGGAGGTGGGGACATGGGAACAAGTGGCTTCTGGGACGAGCTGGATACCGCCGACCAAGAGGTGCTCGCCAAGTCCGCGCGCCGGCGGAGCTTCCGGCGCGGAGACACGGTCTGCCGCGAAGGCGACCTCTCCACCGGGGTGCTGCTGGTGCTGGCCGGGCACGTCCGGATCGTCAACGGCACCCCCGACGGCCGCGACGTGGTCGTCGGGATCCGCGGGCCGGGCGACGTCGTCGGGGAGCTCGCGGCGCTCGACGCCCTGCCCCGCTCGGCGACCATCGAGGCGCTCGAGGACCTGGACGTCCTGGAGGTTCCCGGCGACCGGTTCGTCTCGCTGTGCCGGACGGAGTCCCGGATCTCCTGGGCGCTGCTGCTCGTCCTCAGCTCGCGCCTGCGTTCGGTCGGCAGGCAGTGGCTGGACCTCGGCAGCGGGGCCGCGTCCCGGCGGGTCGCGGCGCAGCTGATGCAGCTGGCCGTCCAGCACGGGGTGCGGCGCGGCGAGGACATCGAAATCTCCGTGCCGGCCACGCAGGCGGAGCTGGCGATGACCGCGGCGATCTCCCGCGAATCGTGGGCGCGCGCGACGCGGGATCTGCGGCGGCAGGGCGTGATCAGCACGGGCAGGCGCCAGGTGACGATCCACCGCCTGGGCGAACTTCGACGACTGGCGAGCTGAATTCTTCCTTCTGTGTCAGCTGACACAGAAGGAAGAGCGAGCCGGAGGTTTCCTGGATCCACGGCAGAGGAGGGCTTTCATGGACCCGTACATCACCGCTCCA
Source organism: Amycolatopsis sp. NPDC049252 (assembly GCF_043197175.1). NCBI lineage: Bacteria > Bacillati > Actinomycetota > Actinomycetes > Pseudonocardiales > Pseudonocardiaceae > Amycolatopsis > Amycolatopsis sp. NPDC049252. Next base: position 102,349 of record NZ_JBICSQ010000006.1, on the reverse strand, counting down.
CGCAGCAGCCGCTGGCGCCGGGGCGTCTACGCGGCCGGTCTCGTCATCCCCTTCACCGCGTCACAGCTGTGGGCGCTGCTGGTGCTGCTGCGGCTCGCGCCCCTCGACGGCCTGGTGGGGCAGGCCCTGGTGCTGGTCCTGCTGGGCTCCGTCGCCGCGATCTGGGCGGGCTGGCGCTGGACCTGGCGGCTCGGCCGGGACAAGGACGTGCAGCCGGCCCCGAAAACCCGGATTCCGACATGACCCCCGCGTTCGCGATCGTCTTGCTGGCCGTCGCGGCCGGACGCCTCACCCACCACTTCGGCGGCCTCCTGCGCCGCCGGTTTTCCGGAAGGAGCAAGGAAATGACGACTCGGCAGGTGCCCTCGCGATTCCCGATGCGGGTGTACCACTGGCGGTGGGAGCTGCTCGCCGTGACGCTGCTCCCCTTCGGCCTGGTGATGTTCGCGGTCTGGGCGGGCCCGGCGTGGTCGTCGGCCACCCTGGCCGCTGTCCTGCTCCTGGCCGTGCTGCGACGCCGCCAGGTGCGGACCCGGCTCCAGGCGGTGCTGGTGCAGCACCGCCTGCGCGCGGCGTTCCCGGCGCTGCGCCTGCCCGGCGGCCGCCGCCCGGCGATCCTCTGGACCCGCCCCCGCGGCGGCGACATCGTGGTCTCGCTGTACGGCCGTGAGGCGTTCGAGCACCTCCACCGCCACCGCACGGTCCTCGCGGCCGCGTGCTCGGTACCGGAGGTCTACGTGGACCGGCACCCGAGGTTCGCGAGCCTGGTGACGCTGACGATCAGCCCGGTGGCGGCCTACCGCGAGCCGGGACGTGCGGCGCTGCCGAGCAACGTGGTGCCCCTGCGGGTCCACAGCTGAGCTTCAGCGCGCCTTGAACATGTCGGTGATCAAGGTGGACGGTTCGCCGCCGTGCCACGAGCTGGCCGAGAACCGCTCCTGGGCGACCCCTCGCCAAGGAGCGTTTTCGGCGCCCAGCGTGAGCTGTTCGGACGCGGTCAGGGTCCCGATCTCCTGAGCGGCGACACCTTCTTCGCGCAAGGTCTTCGAAGCCAGCTCGACGTCCTCCGCCCGGACCACGACGACGAGTCCCCAGTCGCCCCAGGTCTGGGCGAGGTCGAAGGGGAGCAGGCCGGCCTGCCCGGCCACCGCGGCCACCAGTGCGTCCAGCTGGAACTCCGCACTGAGTGCCGCACCGAGGCCGTTCGCCTCGCAGAGGGTGCGGACGGTGGCGAACAAGCCGTCGGAGACGTCCATCGCCGCCCGTGCGAGCCCGGGCGTCGCCAGCAGCTGCCCGGCCTTCAGCTGGGCCATGGGCCGGGACGCGCGCCGCCAGAGCTCCTCGGCCTCGGGCGGCGGGAGCGTCGCCTGCCCCGTCTTCAGCAGGGCGGCGGCCCAGAGGTGACCGGGCGCCCCGACCAGCAGCAGACGGTCCCCGGCTCGCGCTCCGGACCGCCGGAGCCGGGTGCCCGGGACACACCGGCCGATGGCCGTCGCCGACAGGTGGATGGCCGCGCCGTCGCGGATGTCGCCGCCGGCGACGTGGGTGCCGTGCGCCGCGCAGCAGTCGTCGACGCCGTCCAGCAGCCGCTCGAAGTCCGCCACCGTGGTCGTCTTGGGCAGCGTGTAGTTGACGACGAGGCCGAGCGGCTCGGCGCCGGCGGCGGCCAGGTCGGACAGGTTGATCGTGGCCAGCAACCAGCCCGCGTGGTAGAGGTCGGGCTCGCCGAAGAGGTTCACCAGCGGCGTCGGGCAGCTGTCGGTGGTCGCGACGAGCTCGCTCGGTGACGTCACCTTCGCGAGCAGCGCGCTGTCGTCGCCGAAGCCTTCGGTACTCGCGTACCGCGGCTTCAGCACTCGCTCCTGGATCCCCCGTTCGCCGAGGTCACCCAGGCACAGCTCAGAAGCTCCGGACATGGTCAGCCAATCGGGACGCGGCGACCGCGTGGTCGCTCGAGTAGTTGTGCGGCATGACGTCGTAGGACTGCTCGCTCCCGGTCGAAGCGAACAGCATCAAGTTGCAGATCCGCGTCTCCGGATACAACAGCACCGGGTGCCGGAGGTGGTTGACGATCTCCAGCGTGATCACCGCGAGCCCGCCACGGCCGAAGCCGGGGCTCACCTGACCGCACAGAACGACACTGATGCCGAGCCGCGCGTAGTCGCTGGTGCCGTCGACCAGTCCGACCAGGTTTTCGGAAAGACCGATCTTCTCCAGTGTAGGAGCGAGCACAACTTCGCCGGGCTCGACGACGAGGCGTCCCTTGCCGTCGAGTTCCTTCGGCACCAGTTCCGGGTACGTCGTCCGGTCGGCGATGTCGACCGTCCCCCGGCTCTGCAGGCCGAACGCCTCGTGCCCGAGCCGCAGGCTCAGCGCGGCGGGACGCACGAAGGCCGCGTCGAACGGGTCGACGCGCAGTTCGCCGCTGCTGTGCGCGCGCCGGATGGCCCGGTCGGTCAGCACCCCGCGGCGGGCTCGCCAGAGCGGGATCCGCCATCTCCTGACCCGGGATTCCGGCTGCACGAACGTCATGGTGAGACCGTCCGGTCGAGGTTTGAAAGGACTTCGCTCACGAGCCCCGTGAAATCCGCCTCGGTGAGGTCGAGGTTCGGCTGGTCGTCGCTGTCCCCCGGCCTGCAGTAGACGACGGTGGTCGGCGTCCGGCGGGGGCCCTGGACCACGACCGTCGCGGTGAGACCGGCGTCGACCGGGCGCACGGTGTGCACGATCGACGTGTCGCACCGGTACACGTCACCGTCGCCGACGTGCCGCACCCGGGTGGGCTTGAGCCGCACCTCGCCGTCGGCGACCAGGGCGGCCGGGTTCGTGGGGTCGGTGCCGTAGCGGTACCGGCGGAAGGGCTTGCCCGTTTCGGCGACCTCCGCGAACTCGACCATGTGCGTGCCGGCGCCGGTGAGCACGTGGGAGGCGAACTCCCACCGGTGACTGTGCGGATTGGACTCCCCGGCGGAGACGACCGCGCTCCGCGGCCAGACGTGCAGCCGGATCCGGAACTCGGGCTCGACGCTCGCGTGGAGGACGATCTTCGCGAAACCGTTGGGGTGCCAGTAAGAGCGTTTCGCGATGTCGGCGACCGCCGCGCCGTCGGCGGCGAGCCCGGCCAGCCAGGACGCGAACGAACCACGGTTGTCGCGGACGTGCTCGGCCGCGCGCAGAAGGCGGTCCAGACCGGGCCCGGAGTCGTTGCCGGGGAAGATTTCCGCGAGCCGGCGCAGGAAAGGATGGCCTTCCGACGGGTCGGAGGCCGCGACGTAGGACGGCGTGCTCATGGTGCGGGGAGTTCTCGATTCTACGGCTGCTACGGAGGTGTCAGCATTGAGCGCGGGAACGCCAGGGCAGCGCCCCGGAGTGCGGTGACTGCGTCGAGTGTCATCCAGATCGGGAGGTCCCCGCTGCCCCAGGCCCATAAGCCGACTCCCGCTTCGTAGCGTTCCCACAGGGATTTGAGGGCACCGTCCACCCGGGACGACGGAACTCGCGATGCCTCGGTCAGGGCCTGCAGGACCCAGGCCGACGTGAAGTGGCTGATGTTCACCGGGCGAGGCGGCTCGCCGTGCGGTTGCGGGAGCACGAGGCCTTCGGAGACGCCGTTGTCGGGCTGGTTCAACCCGATCAGCCACTCGGTGCCCGCCTCGAGGGCTTCCCCGACCTCGGCGCGGTCGTCGCCGTTGCGGGCCAGCGCGCGCAACGCCATCAGGGCCCGCGCGGTGTGCACCGCGGACGCCTCGGGCGACACCAGGCCCTCTTCCTTCTTCTCGCCCCAGAGCCGGACCCCGCCGAAGTCGAGCCGGGTGGCCAGCAGGTCGTCGGCGAGTTCGCGGGTGAACGGCGCGTCCGGCCGCAGCCGGACCGCGGTGCGCAACGCGGTGGCGAGCAGGAACGGCCGCGTCCGGCTGTAGGCGTCGAGGGAGCGCTCGAGGTAGCGGAGACCGTCCTCGGCGGACAGGATCGTGCTCGCCTGGAACAGCGCGTCCACCACCGCCGCGGTGACCTCCGGCCGACGGCCCTTCGCCCGGCCCTGCCAGCCGTATTCGGAACGTGCCTCGTAGAGATCGTGGACGACCGGATGTAGGTCGATGTAGGGATCGCCTACTACGGTCATCGCACTGATCCCGTAGGCGGTCGCCAGAGTGGTCTGCGGATTGTGCTGCTGCAGGTTGTGCCGCCAGCCGATGGCCCGGCCGTGCTCGTCCCGGATCAGGGCGTCCGCCAGGGCGCGGCCCGCGCGGCGGAAGACCTCCTGCAGCGAGCCGGCCGTGGTGATCACCGACGGCGGGGCCTGACCGGGCGCCCGAGCCGCTTCCGTCTTCTCGACCAGGGCATTCGCCGCTCGGAAGTAATCATCGAGCAGGCGGGCGTTCTCCGCCGACGGCAGGTACCGGCCGGTCTCCCACTGGGTCAGGTTCGCCCGGCTCACCCCGACGGCTCGCGCGACGTCGGCCTGCGTCTGGCCGGCCGCCTTGCGCAGCCGGCGCAGCTCCACGCCCACCTGTTCAGGGGTCGTTATCACATCAGTACCTATCGGTTGCGCGGCAGCCGACTTATCATCAGGTAGGTAGGGACCGTGCACTGACCTTACCTACTTAAGTAGGCGACCGTAGGGAGGTGACAATACATGGACACAGAGCGCAGCGTAACACCAGCACCTCCTCAGGATCCGCACCCGGGCCGGACTCGACCCGAAGCGGTGATAACCGCAGCTCGCGGCCCACCTGATCACGGGATTCGGTCGCGACCACCACGCGCACCTGGGCCACTACAGAAAGTGTCGGGCGGCCTCCCCGAGCCGCTTGCGGGCCACCCTGCCGACCAGGCCGGACCGCCCTTCCGAGTTCGCGCGCAGCAGCGGGGGTGTCCCGGATGAAAGACCACCACAACCTACCTACGTCCGCATCACGACGCTGGTTCGATCGTGTCGCCGAGCGGCTGGGCAACTGGCTGTTCGCCACCGACGAAGACGCCCGGGCCGAGGCCCGCGGCTGGCAGGTGCACCGCGCGCCGAACGGCCGGACGCGCACCTACCGCGACCCCCGCTGGGACACCGTGCACGCCTGCCGCGACTGCGGCGGCCACGGGCTCAGCCCCACCGACGGCGCCGCCTGCCCGGCCTGCGCCGGTACCGGAGTCGTCCGCTCGGCGACCGGGGCCCCGGGGGCGGTGGGCGGCGGGTGGGGAGGGGGACGGGACTGAGCCCCCACCCCACACCCGCGCACGGGCCCGCGGTGGGCCCG
>NZ_JBICSQ010000006.1:0-97087 GCF_043197175.1 Amycolatopsis sp. NPDC049252 | reverse complement strand
CTGTTTTGTGTTCGTGTGGTGTGTTTTTGTTTTTGTTTTTTTTTTTGTTTTTTTTTGTGTTTGTTGTTCGGTGGGGGGGGGGGGGGGCGGGGGGCGGGGGGCCGCCCCCCCCCACGGCTGGAGAGGAGCACGGACATGACCCGCAAGCACACTCCCGAGCACGTCACCGAGCTGGCCCGGCAGCTCACCCCGGTGAAGCGCGCCAACCCGATCCTGTGGGCGTACCACTGGCGCTACGAGATCGCGGCGGTCACCCTGCTGCCGTACGCGCTCGTGGTGCTCTTCCAGTGGCTCGGCCCGCTCTGGTCCACGGTGGCGCTGGCCGGCGCGTTCAACTGGATCTTCTACTGGCGCGCCGGCCGCCGCTACCTGCGCGGCCGGCTGCGCGCGATCGTGGTGCAGCACCGCCTGCGGGCCACGTTCACCAGGGCCCGCGTCTGCACCCTGGACGGCCGCCGCCCGGCGATCCTCTGGACTCGCGAGCGGGACGGCGAAATCCTCGTCACCGTGTTCTGCCCGGCCGGCCTGGAGTTCCGGCAGATCCACCAGGCTCGCAAGCTGATCGCTTCGGCGTGCTTCGCCACGGAGGTCTTCGTCGAGCGCCATCCGCGGTTCGCGAGCCTGGCGACGGTGGCGGTGTGCACCGCACCGCCGCGGTGGGTACCGGCGCAACGGAGCAACCCGCAGGAGATCGTCCCACTGCGGGTGCACAGCTGATCCGGCCGTGTCCGGCGCCCACCTGGTGGGCGCCGGACACGGCGCACAGCAACCGCACAGGGCGATCACACGGTCACCAAAGCGGAACAGGCGACCGTGGTCGTCATGACAGCCACCGCCTCCGCTTCGCGGCCCGGGACCGTCCCGGTCGATCTGGCCGGCCCGCAGCCGGTTCTCGACGTCGTCATCCCGGTCTACAACGAAGAGACCGACCTCGAACCGTGCATCCGCCGGCTGCACGCGCACCTGGCCGAACACGTCTCCTACCCGTACCGGATCACCGTCGCCGACAACGCGAGCACCGACACGACCCTGCAGGTCGCGGAGCGGCTGGCCCGGGAGTTCCCCGAGGTCGAGGTCTGCCACCTCGACGAGAAGGGCCGCGGCCGCGCGCTCAACACCGTCTGGCGGGCCTCCGACGCCGCCGTCCTCGCCTACATGGACGTCGATCTCTCCACCGACCTGGCCGCGCTGGCGCCGCTCGTCGCGCCGCTGCTGTCCGGGCACTCCGACCTCGCCATCGGCAGCAGGCTCGCCCGGGGAGCGCGCGTGGTGCGGGGGCCGAAGCGCGAGTTCATTTCCCGCTGTTACAACCTGATCCTCCGCTCGACGCTCGCGGCGAAGTTCAGCGACGCCCAGTGCGGTTTCAAGGCCATCCGCGCGGACGTCGCCCGCGAGCTGCTCCCCCACGTCGAGGACACCGGCTGGTTCTTCGACACCGAGCTGCTCGTCCTCGCGCAACGCGCCGGGCTGCGGATCCACGAGGTGCCCGTCGACTGGGTCGACGATCCCGACTCGTCCGTCAACATCGTGAAGACGGCCACCGCGGACCTGAAGGGCATCGCCCGCGTCACCAAGGCGACGTTCACCGGCGAGATCCCGATCAGCCGGCTGCGCGAGCAGCTCGGCCGGCAGCCGATCGGCGTCGAGGCGCCCGGGGTGCCGCCGCGGCTGGTCACCCAGCTCGTGCGGTTCGCCGCGATCGGCGTCAGCAGCACACTCGCGTACCTGGTGCTGTTCCTGCTGCTGCGCACGGCCGTCGGCGCGCAGCCCGCGAACTTCACCGCACTGCTGGTGACGGCGATCGCGAACACCGCGCTCAACCGCCGTCTCACGTTCGGCATCCGGGGCCGCTCCGGCGCCGGGCGTCACCAGTTCGAAGGGCTGATCGTCTTCGGTCTCGGCCTGGCGCTGACCAGCGGCGCGCTCGCCCTGCTCAACGGATCCACCACCCCCGGCCTGGTCCTGGAGATCAGCGTGCTCGTGCTGGCGAACCTCGCCGCCACGGTCCTCCGGTTCCTGCTCCTGCGCGGCTGGGTGTTCAACCCGCGCCGCCAGGCCGCCACCCAGAAGGAGTACTGATGACCGCCGTCCTGTCCGGCCCCGTGACGCAGGAACCGCGCCACCGCAAGGATTCCGCGGCGCACGCGCCCCCGCGCTGGGTCCGCCCGTCGGTGTTCGGGCTGCTGGCCGCGACCGCCGTGCTGTACTTCTGGAACCTGACCGCGTCCGGCTTCGGCAACTCGTTCTACGCCGCCGCCGTGCAGTCCGGCACGCAGAGCTGGAAGGCCTGGCTGTTCGGCTCGCTCGACTCCGGCAACGTCCTGACCGTCGACAAGCCGCCCGCGGCCCTGTGGGTCGGGACGGCGTTCGCGCGGATCTTCGGTTTCTCCAGCTTCACCGTGCTGGCGCCGCAGGCCTTGATGGGCGTCGCGTCCGTCGGCATCCTTTACCTGGCGGTGAAACGGACGTCCGGGCCGGTCGCCGGGCTCATGGCGGGTGCGCTGCTCGCGGTGACGCCGGTGGCGGCGCTGATGTTCCGCTTCAACAACCCGGACGCGCTGCTCGTGCTGCTGATGGTCGCCGGGGCCTACTTCGTCGTGCGGGCCACGGAAAAGGCGAGCCCCGGCTGGCTCGCGCTGGCCGGTGTGGCGATCGGGTTCGGCTTCCTGACGAAGATGATGCAGGCGTTCCTGGTACTGCCCGCGTTCGGCCTGGTGTACCTGATCGCGGCGCCGACGTCGCTGGGCAAGCGGCTGCTGCACCTCGGCGGCGCGGTCGTCGCGCTGGTCGTCTCGGCGGGCTGGTTCATCGCGCTGGTCGACCTGTGGCCGGCGGCGTCCCGGCCGTACATCGGCGGGTCCGAAGGGGACAGTCTGCTCGAACTCGCCTTGGGCTACAACGGTTTGTCGCGCATCTTCGGCGGCGGCGAAGGCGGCGGTCCGGGCGGTGGCGGCGGCATGGGCGGCAACACCGGCTTCGGTGGGACGTCCGGGCTGTTCCGGATGTTCGGCTCGAGCTTCGGCGTGGAGATCTCGTGGCTGCTGCCGGCGGCGTTGATCGGTTTGGTCGCGGGGCTGTGGTTCACCCGGCGGGCGCCGCGCACCGACCGGACGCGCCTGGCGCTGGTGCTGTGGGGCGGCTGGATGGTCGTGACGGCGCTGGTGTTCAGCTACATGAGCGGCATCGTCCACCCGTACTACTCGGTCGCGCTCGCCCCGGCGATCGCCGCGATGGTCGCGATCTCGGGCCGCGCGCTGTGGCAGGGCCGCGCGAACCTGGCGCCGCGGGCGGTGCTGGCCGGGATGGTCGTGGCGACGGCGGTGTGGTCGTTCATCCTGCTCGACCGCACGCCGGACTGGTTCCCGGCGCTGCGCTGGATCATCGCGGTGCTCGGCGTGCTGGTGGGCACGGTGCTGGTGATGGGTGTGCCGCCGGTCCGCCGCGCGGTGGCGGTGCTCGCCGCCGCGGTGGTGCTGACGCTGGGCGTTTCTTCGGCCGCTTACGGCGTCGAGACGGCATCGGTGGCCCACAGCGGTTCGATCCCGACGTCAGGCCCGACGTCGAGCGCGATGGGCGGCTTCGGTGGCGGCGACGAGTCCGCTTCCAGCGCCGTCGGTCAGTTGCTCGCTTCTACCACCACCAAGTGGGCGGCAGCGACAACGGGTTCGCAGAGCGCGGCCTCGCTGGAGCTGGCGAGCGGCAAGGCGGTGATCGGCATCGGCGGCTGGAGCGGCTCGGACCCGGCCCCGACCCTGGACGAGTTCAAGGCGTACGTTGCGGCGGGCGAGGTGAAGTACTTCATCGACGGCGGCCGCGGCGGTGGCCCCGGCGGCGGATCGAGCGAGATCACCGACTGGGTGACGGCGAACTTCACCGCCACGACGGTGGACGGATCCACGGTTTACGACCTGCAGAAGTGAGTGCGGCCTGAGGGTCGTGAGCGGGAAACAGGGTTAGCACACTGTTTCCCACTCACGACCCTTTTGCGCGCAGGTGGTGGCTGATGTCGCCGACCAGGTCGACCGTCACCGCGCGTTCCGTGAAGTGCCACTCGCCCGAGGTGCGGGTGAAGCTGTCCCGGTACCGGCCCGCCGCGATTGTCTGCAGGGGGAAGTCGGGGACCGCCTGCAGCACCGTGAAGTACGCCTGTGAGACCGCCGTCTCCCCCGTTAGCGAGATCGACACGTTCGTTGTCACGTGCTTCGTCCGGGGCGTGCCGTCCGAGTACAGGATCACCGTCGACTGCAGCATGCGCGTGACGCCGGAAGAGCCGCGGGCCACGCCGCCGCTGCCGACGAACGAACCCGAGGCGAACAGCGAGCCGACAGCGGCGAAGTCTCCCGCGTCCACCAGTGACGCATAGGTGTAGATCAAGTTCTCGATGGCACGCCCGTCATCCACCAGCATGATCGTACAGAAAAAGGAGCCTGCTCAAGATCATCGCCGGGTCCGTACTGCCCAGCGGGACAGTCTGCACCACTCGGCCTCGAGCCGGCGGCAACGCCGCCGGCGGCCCCAGGATCCGGAACTCCATTCCCCACCCCGTTCCCATGGCACCGGGACTGACACCGCGGGCACAGGAAAGTCTCAGACGGGCCACAGGATCGGCGCGGACCATGGAGGGCACAGGGATGAGGAGGCCGCGATGATCACCACCCGTCCGGGCTATCCGCGCTGGCACACCGCGAGTGCGCAGGGCCCCCGTTCGCACAACGCCGACGCCGTCGGCGCCTACGCCGCGGCCGGCGGGCCGGGCGTCGTCTTCGCCCTCGCCGACGGCGTCGGCGACGATTCCGCCGCCGCGCAGGCCGCCCGGGTCGCCGCCGCGGCCGCCGCCCGCACGCCTGTCCACAAAGGACCCGTCGAGGCCGTGCTCGCCGCGCAGCGGGCCGTCCGCGAACGCAGCTACGGCGACGCCGTGCTCGTGGTCGCCATGCCGTTCGACGGCGGCTACCGCATCGCCTGGGTCGGCGACGCCCGCGCGTACGCCTGGGACGGCGCCACGCTGCGCCGCCTGACCACCGACCACACCCTCGCCGAATACTTCCGCGCCCACCACCAGCCGGTGACGCCGCGGATGGAACACGTCGTCACCACGAGCGTCCGCACCACGAAACCGCACGAGATCGGCACGGCCGAAATGCCGTCCGGCGGACTGCTGCTGACCAGTGACGGCGTGCACAAGCCGCTGAGCGCGAACACGATCCGCGCGATACTCACCAATCCCGGCCAAGGCCCCGCTGACCTGGTCGAAGCCGCGATCGCCCGTGGCGGATCGGACAACGCGACCGCCCTTTACGCCGAAGCCGTGGAGGCGGACAGCAAGACGGTGCGATTTCCCGTCGCCGCGTGAAGCCGGCCCGGATTGACGGTCGGTGGCGAAATGCGCGTCATGAGGCTCGTTCGCGCTTCAGCTGCCGGTATTCGCGCAGCACGAGGACGATGATGATCACGTCGAGGGCGGCGAAGAACGGTAGCGCGATCGAGTGGGTGTGGATCGCGCGCCAGACCTCGTAGACGACGAACGCGGCGAGGATCACCGCGGCGATCGGGTAGGCGCGGACGATCTTGCGTGCCAGCGCCCACACCAGCCCCAGCTTGATCAGGCCGTGGGCCAGCAGGTAGGCGACGGCGAACGTCTTCGTGTCGCCGTGCAGGAAGTTCTCGGTCGCCGATTCGAGGTGCCGCGCGAGCGTGCCCGACGGGTCGCCCAGCAGGTCACGGGTGATCACGGCGTGGGTGAACCCGCTGACGGTCGAGGCCGGGATGAACGCGAGGATCAGCGCCCCGACGACCTGCAGGGCCCCGTCGAGCCCCTTGATCGCGATCGCGATCCGGAAGAACCGCTCGGTCGCCGTCGGTTTCGTGTCGGGCATACCCCCACCTCAGCACGAACGGCGGATCAGCGCACGTGCAGGGGGCCGCGCGGACCGGAGAACGTCTTCGGCGAACGCGACCGCCGTCCGGGCGCCTGCCTCACCGAAGGCCGGGCCGTTCGCGTACAGGCCGTCGAGGATCAGCAGGAGACGGTCGGCCAGCTCGTCCGGGTCCGCCGCACCGGTCGCCGCCGCCAATCCACGCACCTGCGTACGAACCCGGACGAAGTGGGCTTCGGCGACGCGGTGGACCGGATGCCCGGAGTCCGCGTATTCGGCGAGGGTCGTCCGCAGTGGACCCCCGCGGGCCCCCGGCGCGACGGCCCGCGCCCCGACCGCGCGGACCAGTTCGACCAGCTGGTCCGCCGGGTCCGAAGCGGACACCTGCGCCGCGTCGAAGAGCCGCTGCCAGTCGTCACCGCAGCGCCTCAGGTACGCCACGACCAGGTCGTCCTTGCTCGCGAACCGGCGGTAGAGCGTGTTCTTGCCGCACCCGCAGTCGTCGATGATCTGCTGCATCCCGACCGCGCGCACGCCGTACCGGTCGAACAGCCGGCTGGCGGTGTCGAGAATGCGGTCCCTGGCGGCGGGCGTCGGCATGGGCCGAGCGTATCCGCCGCCAGGGACCGATCACAGCGCAGGCGGAGCCGACTTCGTGCCCCACGCGGTCGGGGTCTCGCTCAGGGAGAAGCGGATCTTGCCCGCACGCAACAGGTCCTCGTGCGAGATCCAGCTGCGGTCGTAGCCGCGCTGTCCGATCCGGACGTCCTGCGGGTACTGCAGCTTCGACGCGCTCGCGCCGGGCGCCTCGATTTCGAGCTTGCGGCCGTGGTCCGGGTGGATCTCGACCTTCTCGAACATCGGGGCGCTGAGCAGGTACGTCCCGGAGCCGGGCTGGGCCTCGAAGATCCCCGTCATGCCGAAGACGAGCCACGAGGAGATGGTGCCGAGGTCGTCATTTCCCGGCATGCCGTAGGGCGTGTCGGTGAAGAGCGTCCGAGCCGCGCGCAGGACGGCCGACGTCTTCCAGGGCGCGCCCGTCCAGCTGTACATCCACGGCGCGTGCAAGTCGGGCTCGTTGTTCGGGTTGAAGGCGAAGTTGTTGTGGTAGTCGTACGCGCCGTGGACCCAGGAGTCCTTGGCCGCCTTCGCCGGGTCGGTGAGCAGCAACGGCATGTCGAAGAACGTGTCGAGCCGCTTCTGGGCCTGGTCCGCCCCGCCCATCAGGCCGAACAGCTTCGCCGGGTCCTGCTGGGCGAGCCACTGGTACTGCCACGGCGTGCCCTCGTGGAACCCGGTCGACTGGGCCGGGTCGGGATCGCCGACGCCGGTGCCGTCCGCCGCCTTCGTGCGCGGGAAGCCGGTGAAGCCGTGGGATTCGACGCCGGTGTCCCACAGCTTCGAGAAGTTGCCGCAGCGGGCCTGGAGCGTCTTCGCCTTGTCGCGGTAACCCAGGCCAGACGCCATTGTGGACAGTGCGCAGTCGGCGAGGGCGTATTCGAGCGTCGCGGAGCCGGCCTGGCGGGTGTCACCGAAGGTGTAGCCGGGGACGTCCTGGTAGCCGATCCAGCCGTTCTTGACGTAGGTCGGGTTGCCATCGCGGCCGCGGAAGATCGACTGGTCCGCCGGGACCTCGTTGGCGTTGCGCCACAACGCGTCGAACAGCTGGCGGGCGGTCCGGTCGTCGAGGAGGCCGCGCCGGTAGTTGTCGACCACCCACGGTGTCACGGGGTCGCCGCTCATCACGTTCGTCTCGCCGCCGGCCAGCGCCCAGCGGGGCACCCAGCCGCCGTCCTGGTAGATCTTGAGGACGGACTTGGTCATGTCCGCGGCCTTGTCCGGGTGCAGCAGCGCGACGAGCTGGTTCTGCGAGCGATAGGTGTCCCACAGCGAGAACATCTGGTAGTAGGTGTCCCGGCTGCGGTGCACGGCGTCGTCGAAACCGCGGTAGGAACCGTCCACATCGGACCCGACGGACGGGTGCAGCAGCGAGCGGTAGAGCGCGCTGTAGTAGGTGCGCTGGTCGGCGGTGGTCCCGCCGGCGACGCGCATCCGGTTCAGCTCGTCTTCCCAGGTGTCGTGCGCGGTCTTGCGCGCTTTGTCGAACGAGCGGGGCTGCTCGGTCTTCCGGTTCAGCCGGGCGCCGTCGACCGAGGTGTAGGACAGGCCGACGGACGCGCCGACCTGGTTCTTGTCGGTGCCGAAACTCAGCCACGCACCGGCGCGCTGGCTGCCGAGGCTCGCGTCACGCTGGTTCGGCGTGAGCTTGTTGTCCGTCCAGGTGCCGAAGCTGGTGAACTTGCGGTCGAACTTCGCGCTGAAGAAGACCTTGTAGCGCTCCTTCTGCGTCTCCCAGCAGAAGTTACCGCCCTGCAGCCAGCCCTCGACGGTGTCGTCGCCGACGACGTGGACGTCCCCGGCGTAGGTGTAGCCGTTGCTCTCGCCGACCTCGATGAGGACGTTCTCGCTCGTTGCCCCGGCCGGGTAGGTGTAGCGGTGCTGGCCGGTCCGCTGCGTTGCGGAGAGCTCGGCGTTGATGCCGTTGTCGAGCTTGACGCCGTAGTAGCCCGGTTGGCGGGTTTCGTTGGCGTGGCTGAACTTCGCGCCGTACTGCGCGGGGTCGCTGCTGGTGACGGCGCCGGTGGTCGGCATGAACCGGAAGTTGCCCATGGTCTGGCAGCCGACCCCGGAGAGGTGCGTGTGGCTGAAGCCGAGGGTGGTGTCCTGCGCGTAGTCGTAGGACGCGTACTTCTTGAGCTGGGTGTCCGGGCTGAGCTGCACCATGCCGAACGGCGTGGTGGCGCCCGGGAAGGTGGTGCCGTCCCCGTTGTTGCCGATCGACGTGTCGACGAGCGTGGTCGGGTCGTCGGCGAAGCTGGGCTGGTGCGCCGCCTGCGCGGGGGCCGCGAGGGCGACGGCGGTCACCCCGGCGAGCGTGACGGCCAGGACGCGCTTGCGCGCTCTCATCCGGTTCCTCCTGTGACAACGTTGTCAGACTGTGGGTGAATCCTGGACGTTGTCCACCGGACAGGTCAAGACCCACGGACGAGGATTGGCCGGATATGTGCGGGCTCACCCCCTCAGCGCGAGGATCTGCCGGGTGTGGACCGGGACGTGGTCCTCGGCGAGGCCGTCGATGAGCGCCGCCAGCGGAACCGGCTGGTCCAGCACGAGCGCGTCGCCCGACATGAGGAACGCCGGCACCAGCACCGAAGCCGCCTGCTCGTCGAGGGAATCGGCGATGTCGCAAAGGATCCCGGCCTGCTTCCGGACACCCTCGGCGAGGTGGGCCCGGCCGGTGTGCCCGGCGATGATCCGGCCGAGGTTCGCGGGGTCGAGCGCGACGCGGTTGTCGAACGCGGGACGCGATCCCGAGACCACGCCCAGGGCGACCGCGGAGACGGCGGCGTCCACGCTGAGGACGTGGGCCAGGACCTGGTCGGCGTTCCACCCGCCGTCGGCGGCGGCACCGAGGTCCGGAGTCGCCGCCGCTTCGAACAACTTCTCGTAGGCACTGCGCAGCGCGGTCGTGTCCATGGTCAGGCACCTTTCGAAGTGGTTGATGCGCAACTCGATAGTTTCACAAAAACCACCCGCGACCCAACCCAAACGGTTCACCTGAGAACAGGGGGGTCACCCGGCCGGGCCGGATGGTCGCCGTCACCGGGAGGTGCCGGAGGTCCGACGGGGCCAGGGAAGCCGGGTCCGCCGCCGTCACCATCAGGTCCGCGACGTCTCCCACCGCGACACCCCGGCGACCGCCCGAGGCCGCCGCCAGGGCGTCGGCGAACGGGATCGACTGCTCCGGGTGCCAGGGCGGGCGGTCGTCGTCGGTGCGGGAGACCGCCGAGGCGATCCCGTCCCACGGGTCCAGCGGCGCGACCGGGGCGTCCGAGCCCAGTTCCAGGCGGGCGCCCGCGTCCAGCAGCGACCGGTACGGGAACGCGCGCGACGTCCGGTCGGGCCAGTGGCGGTCCGCGACGTCGCGGTCGTCCGGCTGATGGGCGGGCTGCACCGCGGCGACGACGCCGAGGGCGGCGAACCGCGCGACGTCCGCGGGTGTGAGCAGCTGGGCGTGCTCGATGCGGCCCGCGCAGCCGGCCTCCTCGAACGCGTCCAGAGCGATCGTGTTGGCCTGGTCGCCGATCGCGTGGACGGCCGGGACCAGCCCGTGCGACGACGCCCGGCGCAGCAGTGCGACCAGCTCGTCCGGCGGGAGTTCCAGCAGCCCCCGCGAATCCCCGTCCGGGTACGGGTCGTGGCAGTACGCCGTGCGCGTGTTCAGGGAGCCGTCGACGAAGAGCTTGAACGGGCCCACCGTCAGCAGCCCGCCGGAGTCCGGGAGGACGTCACCGGTGCGGTGGCCGCGTTCGACGGCCTGGTCCAGCAGGTGCCGCGCGATGACGCACGAGATCCGGGCCGCCGGCGCCCCGCGGGAAAGCCGTCGCGTCCAGTCCGTGACGGTGTCGGCGTACTCGTAGTCGACGATCCGGGTCACCCCGCGCACCGCCGCCGCGCGCACCGCTTCGGCGACCCACTGGTCCTGGACGTCGACGGCGGCGCTCGGCAGCTGGGCCGTCGCGCTCATGCAGTCGTTCTCCAGCAGCACGCCCGTCGGGTGCTCCCGCCCGATCAGCCTCAGCGCCGCCGGGCTCAGCCACAGCGTGTGCAGATCCGCGCTGAACAACGCCACCGCGCGCCCGGGCAGCGCGCGCTGCAGCAGCTCCTTGTGCGGCTTGTCCGGCCAGAGCGCGTCACGGAAACCCGCGCCCACGACCAGTTCCTCCGGCTGCGACGGCGTCGCCAGCAGGTGCGCCAGCAGCAGCTCGACCGCCTCCCCCGCCGACCGCGCGGCCTGCAGCGGGATCCGGCGCCGGAACGTCGCCCACTGCACGAGGTGGACGTGCGCGTCGACCAGGCCGGGCAGCAGCGTGCCGCCGTGGCCGTCGACGATCCGCGCCGCGAACCCGGCCGACCCGGGTGCCGTGATCGAGGTGACACGGCCGTCGGTCACGCGCACGTCCGCGAGCTCGCCGCCGAGCCCCGGGCGCACGCGGCGCAGCAGAAGATCGTCCATGGCCCTACTTTGCCAGGCGGGTCACGGTCGGGTGAAGCACAGCGTGAGATGGGAAATATCTGGGTATCACCTACCGTTGAAAGCACTGGCAGCCGTCGCCCGCCGAAGGGTCAGGGCCGGTCCATGGGCGCCGCCTTCACAAGCCGCGCAGGGTTCGACTCCCTCGGTTGCCGCCGAAGTCCGTGAATGGCCCATTGAGGGACTCTGAGTCCCTCAATGGGCCATTCACGGCTTTAGCCCACTGGTATGTCACGGCGCCGCAGCGCGGCCAGGCCGCCGATGCCGGCTACTGCGGCGATCAGGATCAGCCAGAACAGCGGGGTCGCCGAGAACTTGCCGCCCGGGAGGCGTGGCAGGTGGGCGAACGGCGAGATTCCCAGCACCACGTCGTTCCACTGCAGGGCCGTGCCGACCAGGGACAGCAGCAGGAACGCGCCGAGCAGGCCCCAAGCCGCCGCCGCGAAGCGGGGCAGGAAGCCGATCAGGGCCGCCGCCAGGCCCGCCAGGACCCACACCGCGGGCAGCTGGGCCAGCGCCGCGGGGACCAGGCGTGCGCCGTCGCCGTAGGCCACGCCGGTCGCCAGTCCCGTCACCGCCAGCACGAACGCCGAACCCAGCAGCGCGAACACCAGGTGCGCCGCCGCCCAGCCGATCCGGCCGACCGCCGTGGCCAGCACCGGTTCCGCCCGTCCGGCCGCCTCTTCGGCGCGCAGCTTCAGCGTCGCCTGCACCGCGTAACCCGCCGCCGCGAGGCCGAACAACGTCATCGTCCCGGCCAGGTACGCGTCCATCACCGCACCTCCGCCGCCGAGCCGTGCGAAGACGTCGGCGACGGCCTTGTTGTCCCGCACCATGTCCGCGACGTTCTGCGCGACCCCGCCCATCAGCAGCCCGACCAGCGCCAGGCACCCGGTCCAGACCAGCAGCGTCCCCCGCTGCAGCCGCCAGGCCAGCGCCAGCGGCGAGCGCAGGGACGCCTTCGCCGCCGGACGCCCGGGACGCGCGGGCAGCAGCGCCGCGCCGAGGTCGCGCCGGGCCGACAGGAACACCGCGCCCCCGACCAGCACGCCGGTGAAAGCGACCCCCAGGAGCAGCACCCACCACTGCTCCCCCGCGAACGGCCGCAGCCGGTGCGCCCAGCCGATCGGCGACAGCCACGCGAGCCAGCCCGCCGACCCGCCGGTCGTCGCGCTGCTGTCGCCGGCCGCGCGCAGCAGGAACGCCAGCACCAGCACGCCGATCCCGACGCCCCGCGCGCCGCTCGCGCCCCAGGTGAGCTGCGCGGCGACCGCGCCGACACCGGCGAAGACCCAGCCGGTCAGGGTGAACCCGAGGCCCAGCGCGAGCGCCCCGGCCACCGGAACCCCTTGCGCCGCCACGCCGAGGGCCACCAGCAGCCCGTAGCCCAGGCAGGCACCGCACGCGGCGAGCACCGCCGCGACGAGCCCGGCGTGCCGTCCGACGACGGTCGCGCCGGTCAGCTCCCGCCGGCCCGCCTCCTCCTCGGTCCGGGTGTGCCGGACGACGGTGAGCAGCGCGATCAGCCCGACGACGACCGGGACGAACCCGCACTGCCAGGCCAGCAGCTCGCCGACGGACGAGCCGTGCAGCGGGCCGTTGCGGACCACGAACGTCGCGCTGGTGGCGCTGATGTCGTAGAAGTGCTGCCGCGCCGCCGCGTCCGGGTAAGCCGCCTTGATCGACGACAGGTAGCCCATCGGCGCGACCGTCAGGCAGACGATCCACAGCGGCATGAGCAGCCGGTCGCGGCGCAGCACCAGCCGCAGCAGCGACCCGGTGCCGGTCATCGCGCCGCACCGATCGGCTCGTCGTGCTGGTAGTGGCGCAGGAACAGTTCCTCGAGCGTCGGCGGCCGGCTCACCAGGTTGCGCAGCCCCGCGTCGGCCAGGTGCCGCATCACACCGTCCAAAGCGGACTGGTCGACCGAGAGGTGGACGTGCGAGCCGTACGTGCTCAGGTCGTGGATCCCGGGCAGGGACGCCAGATCCGCCGGAACCCGTTCGAGCGAGGCGTCGATGGTGACGCGGCCCAGGTGCCGCAGTTCGTCGAGCGTGCCGGACTCGACCGTCCGGCCGGCGCGGATGATCGTGACGCGGTCGCACAGCGCCTCGACCTCGGAAAGGATGTGCGAGGACAGCAGCACGGTCCGGTCGCCGCGTTCGCGTTCCTCCTCGATCACCTGGCGGAAGACCTCTTCCATCAGCGGGTCGAGCCCGGACGTCGGCTCGTCGAGCACCAGCAGCTCCACGTCGGACGCCAGCGCGGCGACCAGCGCGACCTTCTGCCGGTTGCCCTTCGAGTACGTCCGGCCCTTCTTGCGCGGGTCGAGGTCGAACCGCTCGACCAGGGCGTCCCGGCGCCCGGCGTCGAGCCCGCCGCGCAGCCGGCCGAGCAGGTCGATCACCTCGCCGCCGGTGAGGTTGGGCCAGAGCGTGACGTCGCCGGGCACGTACGCGAGGCGCTTGTGCAGCTCGGTCGCGTCGGTCCAGGGGTTCCCGCCGAGCAGGGTGGCGCGGCCGCCGTCGGCCCGCATCAGCCCCAGCAGGACGCGGATCGTGGTGGTCTTGCCGGCGCCGTTGGGTCCGAGGAACCCGTGCACCTCGCCGGTGTGGACGGTCAGGTCGAGCCCGTCGAGGGCCCGTGTCCGGCCGAACGCCTTGGTGAGGCCGTCGGCGGTGATCGCTTCGGCCATCGTCATTCCTTTCTTGGGTAGTTGGCCAGCGCTGCGCGGGCCTTCTCGAGAACTTCGGGGGTGGCGAGCGGGCTGGTGAAGATGTGCCCGGCGGCGGCCATCATGCGGAGCATCGCCTCGTGGGTGCCCGGCTCCTCGCCGAGCGCCCGCGCGATGTGGTCCTGCAGGATCATCAGCCCGCCGGTCATGCCGGCGAGCGCGGCGGCGGCGGCCCGCGGGTCGGGCAGGTCCAGCCCGGTGTCGCGGAAGTACTGCTCGGTGCCGTCGACGATCTCCCGGAACTGCTCGGCGGCGGCGTCGGAGCCGTCGATCATGCCGCGGCCCAGGTACCGCCGGAACAGCAGCTGGCGGGCGTCGAAGGTGGGGATGAACCCGGGGTTCGCGTGCCCCTTCTCCAGCATCTCCTCCTTGAACCGCAGCAGCTCGTCGAAGACGTGGGCGTCGCACGCCTTGCGCAGGCCGTCCTTGGAGCCGAAGTGGTGCCTGATCAGGCCGCCGGAGACGCCGGCGGCCTGCGCGATGTCCAGGATCGACGTCTTCTCCATGCCCTTTTCGGTGAACAGGCGGATGGCGGCGTCGCGGATCCGGGCCCGCGCGGTGAGGTCTTCGGGCGGTGGGTGATCGGTCATGGTGCAGCTCCCGGATGCGCAGGGCCGTGGTCGAGCAGGCAGATCGTTATGTACGCACGCGGCTCGCCACCCGGCCGTCGGGTGCCACGTCGACGGGTGTGGCGCGACAGGGGCCGGCCGTCGCCGGCGTCGTCTTCGGTGTCGGATGATTCCGTCAACCGGACGAGATCTCCCTGCTCAACGGCTACCCCCTTGGCGAAGTACTATACGTGAATGTAGCTCGCTATACGCGCATATAGCAAGAGTGGACGAGTGACCTCTGAGCGGCACATCCCGTTGCCGCCCAACCGGTGATCGCGTTAGGCCATTCGGCCCGCAACCAATTGCGGGTGATGGGCTAAGTGTCTTATTGCTGCGGATCATCCCGCGATGTGTACTGCTGGCAAGCATCACTTCACGAAGGGCTCACGCAGTGACACAGCTCAGATCCAGCTGGAGACGGCGGGCCGGGATCACCGTCCTCGCCACCGCTCTCGGCGCCTCCGTCCTCGGCATCGCCGTTCCGGTGGCGTCCGCCCAGCAGGCCCCGCTCACCGCCGGGACCGCCGACGACAGCAAGGCCCTCGACGCGCACGACCGCACGCTCGTCGCCGAGGCCGAGAAGGCCGGCAAGCCCGACGTGACCCTGCTGGTCGCGGCCGAGAAGGGCCAGACCGGCGCCGCCGTGAACGAGCTCAAGGCGCTCGGCGGGGTCGTCCAGTCGACCGACACCAAGCTCGACTACGTCAAGGTGAGCATCCCGACGGGGAACGCCGGCAAGGCCGCGAAGCTCAAGTCGGTCAGCGCCGTCGACGTCGACGGGCTCATCGTGCGCGACGACCCGAAGCCCGACGGCGCGACCACCCCGCTGCCGCAGCCCGCGCCGGGCAAGAACACCCCGCGGGTGAACCCGTACCTCCCGACGGGTGACACCTACGCCGCGCAGTTCGGCCAGGTCCTGCCCAACTGGGACGGCAAGGACACCACGGTCGCGGTGCTGGACTCCGGTGTCGACCTCGACACCCCCGCGCTGGCGAAGACCAGCCACGGCGAGCGCAAGATCGTCGACTGGTACAACGCCAACGCCACCAACTCCGGTGACGGCACCTGGGTCAAGCAGTCCACCCAGACCTACACCGGCACCTTCACCGCGAACGGCAAGACCTGGACGGCGCCGGCCACCGGCGGCCCGTACACGTTCGGCGCGTTCAGCGAGACCGCGGGCGACCTCGGTGCCGCCGACAGCGAGACCGGCGGTGACATCAACCGCGACGGCGACCGCGCCGACTCCTGGGGCGTGCTGCTCGACCCGGCGACCAAGCAGGTCCGCGTCGACCTCAACGGCAACGGTGACTTCACCGACGACAAGCCGATGACCGACTACAAGACCAACTACGACGTCGGCTTCTTCGGCACCGACAACCCGGCGACCGACATCGCCGAGCGGATGGCCTTCGTCGTCCAGACCGACAAGCCGGGCTTCGTCGGCATCGGCATCGCCGGCGCCGAGCACGGCTCGCACGTCGCGGGCATCGCCACCGGCAACGACCTGTTCGGCGGCAAGATGGACGGCGCCGCCCCGGGCGCGAAGGTCCTGGCCGTCAAGGTCTGCCTCACCGGCGCGGCCTGCACCTCGAGCGGCCTGATCGACGGTGTCGTCTACGCGGCCAGCCACGGCGCGGACGTCATCAACATCTCGATCGGCGGCCTGCCCTCGCTCAACGACGGCAACAACGCCCGCGCGGAGCTCTACAACCGCACGATCGCCGAGTACAACGTCCAGATCTTCATCTCGGCCGGCAACAGCGGCGCCGGGGCGAACACCGTCGGCGACCCGTCGGTGGCCACGGACGCGATCTCGGTGGGCTCCTACATCACCAAGGAGACCTGGCTCGCGGACTACGGTTCGAAGACCCAGGCGCCCGAGTCGATGCACCCGTTCTCCTCGCGCGGCCCGCGTGAGGACGGTGGCTTCAAGCCGGACATCGTCGCGCCCGGCGCGGCGATCTCGACCACCCCGCGCTGGGAGGCGCCGGGCCCGGTCGCCGGCACGTACAGCCTGCCGGCCGGCTACGCGATGCTGCAGGGCACGTCGATGGCCTCGCCCCAGGCGACCGGTGCGGCCGCGCTGCTGGTGAGCGCGTACAAGGCGACGCACAACGGCCAGCGGCCGCCGGTCGCGCAGCTGCGTTCGGCGATCAAGTCGACCGCGCGGTTCGTGCCGGGCATCGGCGCCTACGCCCAGGGCGCGGGCCTGTTCAACGTCCCGGCCGCGTTCGTCGCGCTGTCGCTCAACCCGAAGCCGGACGCCGTCTCGACGTCGGTCGAGGTCCACACGGTGCAGTCGAACCTGCTGGCGACGCCGAACACCGGCGTCGGCATCCACGACCGCGAGGGCGTGACCACCGGCAAGGCCTACACCCGGACGTACACGATCACGCGGACGTCGGGCTCGGCCAACCCCGTGCTCTACTTCGCGCGGTGGGTCGGCGACGACGGCACGTTCTCCTCGGCCGGCACCGTCGCGGTGCCGCTGAACAAGCCGGTGACCTTCCCGGTCAAGGTGAACCCGAAGAACGCCGGCGTGCACTCGGCGCTGCTGTACCTGGACAACCCGCTGACCGTCGGCATCGACGTGCAGACCCTGAACACGGTCTTCGCGCCGCAGGAGTTCACCGCCGCCCAGGGGTACCAGGTCGACGTGTCCGGCAAGATCGCCCGCAACCAGGCGACCAGCTACTTCGTGAAGGTGCCCCAGGGCGCCAGCGCGCTGAAGGTGGACCTGGACGCCGGCGGCGGCGCCCCGGGCAAGGGCCAGGTGCGGTTCCTGCGCTACGACCCGACCGGCGTCCCGGCCGAGGCGAGCACGTCCACGACGTACTGCTACCTGCCCGACGCGGGTGCGGGCTGCCCCGGCGGCACGCCGACCAGCCGGACGTTCGCCAACCCGCAGCCGGGGGTCTGGGAGATCGTCGTCGAGGCGCGCCGGACGTCGGATGTGGACAACGCGGCGTACAAGCTGAGCGCTTCGGTGCTGGGCACGACGATCACGCCGAACCCGGACACGATCGCGTCCGCCACGCTGAACACGCCGATCGCGCGGTCCTACACCGTGACGAACACGCTCGGCGCGTTCACCGGGCACCTGCTCGGCGCCACGCTGGGCAGCGCGAAGGTGTCGCGGCCGACGATCGCCGGAGGCGCACAGCAGCAGTACCAGATCGCGGTGACGCCGGGCTCGACGTCGCTGACGGCCACGATCGGGAACACCTCCGACGTGGGCGCCGACCTGGACCTGGTGCTGTACAACTGCACCACCGGCACCTGCGTGCAGGCGGCGGTGAGCGCCGACGGTGACTCGGAGGAGTCGGTGACGGTCGCCAACCCGGCGGCGGGCACCTGGGTCGCCCTGGTCGACGGGTACGCGGTGCCGTCCGGCACCACGCAGTACGACTACGTCGACGTGTTCACCAACCCGGCGTTCGGTTCGATCGCCCTGACCGACCCGGTCGCGGCGCACGCCTCGGGCAGCTCGTGGACGGTGCCGGCGACGGTCACCGCCACCGCCGCCCCGGCGGCCGGGCGTGTCCTGCGCGGTCAGCTGACCGTGCAGACCGACACCGGTGTCACGGTCGGCAGCTCGCTGGTGCAGATCACCGCCGTGAGCTAGTTCCGTCCCGCTGAACGGAAACCGCCCCGGGTTCGCCCGGGGCGGTTTTCGCGTTCCGGGCGGCTTTCCTGGTGGCTTTCCGACGCAAGTTTGCGTATGTCGGTGGAACCGTTGCGGGATTTCGCGTGGCGTCCGTATGGTCTGGAACACCCCGAATCCCGAGAGGGTCCCCATGCGACGGATTTCGACGTTCTTCGCCGCGCTCCTGCTCCTGGCCGCCACGGTGCCGGGGATCGCGCACGCCGCGGCGCTTTCGAGCCGGACCCACCTGTTCTACTACCCCTGGTACGGCAACAGCGGTGGCACGTATCGCCACTGGGACCAGGGCGGCCACACGCCGCCCGCCGACATCGGCGCGAACTTCTACCCGTCGCTCGGCCCGTACGACTCCGGCGACTTCCCGGGTGCGGTCGAGCAGCACATGCGGTGGATCGAGCAGTCCGGCGCCGGGGTGATCGTCTACAGCTGGTGGGGTCAGGGGTCCTATGAGGACGGTCTGGCCGCCGGCGTGCTCGAAGCCGCGGCACGCCACGGGATCAAGGTCGCCTGGCACCTCGAGCCGTACAGCGGGCGGACGGCTTCGTCCACCGTGGCCGACATCGGGTACCTGACCAGCCGTTACGGTGCGAGCCCCGCCTTCTACCGCGAGGGCGGCCGCGGCGCGTTCTACGTCTTCGAAAGCCTGCGCACCACGGACTGGACGGCGCTGGACCAGGTGCGCTCGTCGGCGATCGTGCTGGCGCAGACCACGGACACGAGCAAGGTCGCGCACTTCGGCGGGATGTACACCTACGACGCGATCGCCGGGGCGACGGCGCCCGGGTGGCGCGACGCGAGCGCCTACTGCGACGCGAACGGCCTGGTGTGGGCGCCTTCGGTCGGTCCCGGCTACAACGACGACCGCGCGGTGCCGGGCAACACGACCCCGACTCTCGGCCGCGACGACGGTGCCACCTACGACCGCGAATGGCAGAACGCGCTTTCCTCGAACGCCGACTGGGTTTCGGTGACGTCGTTCAACGAATGGCACGAGGGCTCGATCATCGAACCGGCCCGCTCGTCACCGCCGTCGTCGGCGTACGAGACTTTTGCCGGTGCCTACGGGACTTCCGGTGCGGCGTCGGAAACCGCTTACCTGGACCGGACGCGCTACTGGGCCGCGCAGCTCGGCGGTCCCCCACCGGCTTCGGTCAACCTCGCTCAGGGCAAGGCCGTCTCCGCGAGCGGCTCGCAGGGCGGGTTCCCGCCGGGCAACGCGGTGGACGGAAACGCTTCGAGTTATTGGGAAAGCACGAACAACGCGTTCCCGCAGACGCTGACCGTGGACCTGGGATCGGCCGTGACCGTCGGCCGGGTGGTGCTGAAACTGCCGCCGTCGTGGGGTTCCCGGACCCAGGCGATCTCGGTGAACGGCGGCGCCGCCGCCGGGTACGTGTTCGATCCGGCCGGCGGGAACTCCGTGACGATCACGGTTCCGCCGACGTCCCAGCGGTACCTGAAGCTCACCTTCACCGGCAACACGGGCTGGCCGGCGGGGCAAGCGTCCGAAGTGGAGGCCTACGCCTCCTGAGCCCGCACCAGGAACGGCGCCGGATCGGCCAGCACGCGGTGCACGACCCGGCCCGCCGCACCCAGCGTCGCGGCGTCACCGCCCAGCCGTGACGCCGTGAGCACCGGCGGCGCGGCGCGGAGGCCGCCGAGGCGGGCGGCCAGGACGCCGGCCACCGGCTCGGCCAGCCACGGGTACAGCGGGGTGAACACGCCGCCGAGCACGATGCGGTCGAGGTCGAGCAGGTTCACCGCCGACGTCAGCGCGACGCCGAGGGCGCGGCCGGCCGCGGCGCAGGCGTCCAGGGCGACCTGGTCGCCGCGGTCGAGGCCGGCCAGCAGCTCGGCCACCGTCGACGTCCTTCCGGCCGCCAGCAACGCTTCCTGGCCGGCGTAGGTCTCCAGGCAGCCGCTCCCGCCGCAGCGGCACGCGGGACCGTCCGGCGCCACGACGACGTGGCCCAGCTCGCCGGCCAGCCCTCGCGGCCCGGCGAACAGCTCGCCGTTGACGACCAGGCCCGCGCCGATGCCGACTTCGCCGGAGACGTACAGGAAGTCACGCTCGCCGCCGCCGTACCAGAGCTCGCCGAGCGCGGCGAGGTTCGCTTCGTTGTCCAGCTCGACCGGGACGGGCAGGCGCAGCAGGTCGGCCGCGCGGACGTCCTGCCAGCCGAGGTTGGGGGCGCTGAACAGGACGCCGTCGCCGACCGGGCCGGACACCGCGAGCACCGCGCCGGCGAGGTCGAGCCCGAGCCGGCGCCCTTCGGTGATCGCCTCCTCGGCCAGGGCCTGCAGCTCGGCCAGGACCTTCTTCGGCCGGGAACCGCGGTTGTCGCGGTCGCGGCGTGCGGCGAACCGGACCGCGCCGGTGAGATCGAGCACCCGCACGGCGAGGTAGTCGACGTTGATCTCGAGGCCGAGGGAGGCGATCCGGGCGCCGCTGAGCACGACGTCCACCCCCGGCCGGCCCCGCTCACCCGCGCGGGCAGGCCCGGTTTCGGCGAGCAGCCCGGCGTCGACCAGGTCGCCGACGAGCTTGCTCACCGTGGACTTGGTCAACCCGGTGAGCTCGGCCAGCGCGGCCCTGGTCAGCGGGCCGTTGCGGCTGACCTCGCCCAGCACGACCTCGAGGTTGCGGGCGCGCATCTCCTCGTGCCGCACGGCCTGGGTCATCGTGTCCCTCCTGCCGAGCACTCTATCCGGGCCCTTGACGCCCGGGACCCCGCGGCGCACTATTTAGTCTACAACGTGAACTAAATGAAGGGACAGTCATGGACGACTACGCCCCCCAGGCGGCCGACAAGTTCACCTTCGGCCTCTGGACCGTGGGCTGGCCGGCGAACGACCCGTTCGGGGTCGCCACCCGGCCGGCGCTGGACCCGGTGGAGAGCGTGCACCGGCTGGCGGAGCTGGGTGCCTACGGGGTGACGTTCCACGACGACGACCTGCTGGCCACCGAACCCGACCGCGACAAGGCGATCGAGCGGTTCCGCAAGGCGCTCGCCGAGACCGGGCTCAAGGTGCCGATGGCGACGACGAACCTGTTCACCCACCCGGTGTTCAAGGACGGCGGCCTGACCAGCAACGACCGTGACGTCCGCCGGTACGCCCTGCGCAAGGTGCGGCGCAACATCGACCTGGCGGCCGAGCTCGGCGCGGAGACCTACGTCGTCTGGGGTGGCCGCGAGGGCGCCGAGTCCGACGGCGCGAAGGACGTCCGCGCGGCGCTGGACCGGTACAAGGAGGGCCTCGACGCACTCGCCGAGTACGTCGTCGAGAAGGGCTATGCGCTGCGCTTCGCGCTGGAGCCGAAGCCGAACGAGCCGCGCGGCGACATCCTGCTGCCGACGATCGGGCACGCGCTGGGCTTCATCTCGCAGCTCGCGCGTCCGGAGCTGTTCGGGCTCAACCCGGAGGTCGGGCACGAGCAGATGGCCGGGCTGAACTTCGTGCACGGCATCTCGCAGGCGCTGTGGCAGGGCAAGCTGTTCCACATCGACCTCAACGGCCAGCACGGCCCGAAGTTCGACCAGGACCTGATCTTCGGGCACGGCGACGTGAAGAGCGCGTTCTTCCTGGTCGACCTGCTGGAGAACGGCGGCTACGAGGGCCCGCGCCACTTCGACTACAAGCCGCTGCGCACCGAGGACCCCGCGGACGTCTGGGTCTCGGCGGCCGCGAACATGCGGACGTACCTGATCCTGAAGGAGAAGTCCCGCAAGTTCCGCGCCGACCCGGAGGTCGTGGAGGCCCTGGCGGCGTCCCGCGTCCCGGAGCTGTCGACCCCGACGCTGTCCCCGGGCGAGAGGCTGGACGACCTGCGGAAGGACGACTTCGACCTCGACGCGGCCGCGGCGCGGGGTTACCACTTCACGCACCTCAACCAGCTCGCCCTGGAGCACCTCCTCGGCGTCCGCTGAAAGCCGTGAATGGCACATTGAGGGACTCTGAGTCCCTCAATGTGCCATTCACGGACTGCTACGACACGGTCAGGGTGTCGATGTCGAACAGGGAACCCGCGCCGCCCCGGAAGACCAGGTGGAGCGGGCCCGAACCCGACGACACCGTGGTGGAGACGGTCTGGAACGTCTCCCAGCCGCCGGTCGACGGCACCGCGACCGTGCCCAGCAGGGTGCCGGTCGCCGAGTCCGCGCGGATCTCGATCGTGCCGCCCGCTCCCGCGGACGAGACGACCGCGCTGAACCGCGTGATCCCGGCCGTGCTCACCGACGCGTACCCGGCCCAGTCGCCGTTCTCGATGTAGCCCAGCGTCTGGCCGCCGCTCGCCGGGGCGTGGGACGCGATCTGCACGCCCGAACCCGACGTGAACGACTCACCTTCCACTGTGGACCCCGAGGACGCGCTGCCGCAGTCCGCGGCGACCACTCCGGCGGCGTACCGGATCCCGCCGACCAGCTCGGCGCGGAACGCACTGTCCGAATAGGACTCGATCGTGTGGCCGAGACCGGTGTAGAACGCCCGGCCGCTGCCCTGCGGGTGGCACCACGTGATCGGGTGGTCGGCGCCCATCTCGCCGCCGGTGTAGCTGGACTCGTCGAGCGTCTGCAGGACGTGCACCTGGCCGCGCGGGTTGGTGCGGTAGTTGTACAGCTCGTCCGTGCGGTTCCAGACGGCCGGCAGGTGCGCGGTCGCCGGGTTCGTCCGGTCCTCGGTGACGAAGTTCGCCGCCTGGATCGCCGGGTGGCTCTTGAACCACGCGCCGACGAGCTGCCCGTACCACGGCCAGTCGTACTCGGTGTCGGCGGCGGCGTGGATGCCGAGGTAGCCGCCGCCACCGTTCACATAGGACTCGAACGCCGCCTGCTGCGTCGCGTCCAGGACGTCACCGGTGGTCGACAGGAACACGACCGCCTGGTACGCGGCCAGTGAGGAAGCCGTGAACACCGACGCGTCTTCGGTCGCCGTGACGCCGAAGCCGTTGGCCGTGCCCAGTTCCTTGATCGCCTGGATCCCCGCCGGGATCGAGTCGTGCCGGAACCCGGCCGTCTTGGAGAACACCAGCACGTTGTACGCGGGATCCACCTGGGTCGGCATGGTGCTCAGGCTAAACGAATCCACGTCGAACAGGGACCCCTCGCCGCCGCGGAACACCAGGAACAACGGCCCGGAGCCGCCGGTCACCGACGCCGTGACGTTCTGGAAGACTTCCCAGTCGCCGGTCGACGGCACCGAAACCGTGCCCAGCAGCGTCCCCGTCGCCGAGCCGGACCGGATCTCGATCGTGCCGCCGGCACCGGCCGACGAAACCCGCGCGGTGAACGTCCGCGCGCCCGACGTGCTCACCGAGGCGTACCCGGCCCAGTCGCCGTTCTCGATGTAGCCCAAGGTGTTGCCGCCGCTCGCCGCCGCGTGCGGGGCGATCTGGACCCCGGACCCGGATGTGAACGACTCGCCTTCGACCGCTCCCGGCTGGGCGGCGGTGGTGAAGGTGAACGAGTCCAGGTCGAACAGGTTGCCCTGCCCGGTGACGCCCTTGAACACCAGGTACAGCGTCGTCGATCCCGAAGGCCGGTTCGTGAGGTTCGCCGTCACGCTCTGGAACGTGTCCCAGTCACCGGTGTTGGCGACCGCGGCCGACCCGAGCAGGGTGCCGGTCGGCGAGCCCGCGCGCACTTCCAGCGTGCCACCGGGACCGCCTGAGGACACCCGCGCGCTGATCGACGTCGCGTTGCCCAGCGCGTACGGCGTGAACGAGATCCAGTCACCGTCGTCGGTGTACCCGACCGTCCGGCCGCCCTCCGCCGAACCGTGGTCGGCGAGCTGGATCCCGGACTGCGCCGAGAAGTGCTCACCCTGGCGATGCCGCGGCTGCAGCTTGTGCACGCTGTGCGAGACCAGGCCGCCGTTGTCGGTGTACTGCGCGTCGAAGACGCCGAAGATGTTCGCCGCGGCGTCGTGCTCACCGTCCACCGGCACGGCGATCGAGCCGCTGCACCCGGTCTGCTGGGTGATCTGGTGCTGGTGGCTGTCGTGGCCCAGGAAGTACGTGACCTTGACCTTCGAGCAGTCCAGCGCCCCGTCCTCCGGGTCGCTGCCGGTCACCTGGAACGGCACGGTGTCGCCGAAGGAGAACAGCTGGCCGTCGGCCGGCGTGGTCAGGTTCACCGTCGGCGCGGTGTTCCCGACCGTGACGACCAGGCTCGCGGTGCCGGTCAGGCCGGCCGGATCGGTCACCGTGAGACTCGGTGAATACGTCCCGTTGGTCGTGTAGGTGTGCGCCGGGTTCGCGGCGGTCGACGTCTGGCCGTCGCCGAAGGTCCAGCGGTAGGTCAGGGCGCCGCCTTCGGGGTCGCTGCTGCCCGCGGACGAGAAGGTCACGGTCAGCGGGTTCGCCCCGGACGTCTTGTCGGCCGCGGCCTTCGCGACCGGGTTGCGGTTCGTGCCCGCGAGGTACTCGATCCGGTAGAGCGCCTGGTTGTCGCTGCCCGTGCCGTAGTCGAGGACGTAGAGCGCGCCGTCCGGGCCGAACGCCATGTCCATGACCTGCGTGCCGGTCCACGGGAAGTCGTCGATCGTGCCGCGGCTGCCGTCGGCGTTGACGGTGACCGCCTTGATCCACTTGCGCCCGTACTCGCCGGCGAAGAACTTGCCGTCGAGCGACTGCGGGAACTTGACCGTGGACGTCGAAGCGGCGTCGTAGCGGTAGACCGGCCCGCCCATCGGCGACTCCGAGCCGCTGCCGAACTCCGGCGGCGAGCCTTCGTCACCCGCGTACTTGATCCACGCGGCCTTCGGCACCGGCAGCTTGGCGAGCCCGGTGTTGCGGAACGACGAGTTCGTCGGGCCGCCGGCGCAGTCGTACTTCGCCCCGGACGGGCCGCTCGGGAACGTGTAGTGGTTGTACGTCTCGGTCGTCGTGTTCGAGCCGGTGCAGTACGGCCAGCCGAAGTTGCCCGCGCCGGTGATCCGGTCGAACTCGACCTGGCCCTGCGGCCCGCGGTTGGCGTCGGTGACACCGGCGTCCGGGCCGTAGTCACCGAGGTAGACGACGCCGGTCGCCTTGTCGACACTCATCCGGAACGGGTTGCGGAAGCCCATGCCGTAGATCTCCGGCCGGGTGTTCGCGGTGCCCGGTGCGAACAGGTTGCCCGACGGGATCGTGTACGTCCCGTCCGCCTGCGGGTGGATCCGCAGCAGCTTGCCACGCAGGTCGTTCGTGTTGCCGGCCGAGCGCTGCGCGTCGAACTGCGGGTTGCGCGTGGTCCGCTCGTCGATCGGCGAGTAGCTGTCGGAAGAGAACGGGTTCGTGTCGTCGCCGGTGGTCAGGTAGAGGTTGCCGGCGGCGTCGAAGTCGATGTCACCGCCGACGTGGCAGCACTGGCCGCGATCGTTCGGCACGGCCATGACGACCTTTTCGCTGGCCAGGTCGAGGGTGTTGTCCGTCTTGAGGACGAACCTCGACAGGTGCAGCTCGCCCTTGAACGGCGCGAAGTCGGCGGCGGTGCCGTCGGTCGGCGCGTCACCGTCCGGTGTGGACAGTCTCGGCGAGAAGTAGAGCCAGACGTAGCGGTTGGTGGCGAAGCCGGGGTCGGCGGCGACGCCCTGGAGACCTTCCTCGTCGTGGGTGTACACGTTCAGCTTGGCCGCGACGGAGGTCGCGCCGGCCGCGGTGGTGACGCGGACGGTGCCGTCGCGGGAGGTGTGCACGACCGAGCGGTCCGGGAGCACGGCGAGCGACATCGCCTCGCCCAGCTCGGCCGCGCCGGTGGCGAGGGCGACCTGCTGGTAGTCGGCCGGCGGGATGTCCGCTCTGGCGGGAGCGTCGACGGTGAGCAGGAGGCCGGTGCTCAGCACCACGGTGCCGAGCAGCCTCGCCCACTTCGGTGGGGACAAGGACATTTCGGGTGGTCCTTCCTGAATTTGAGCGTGCTTCGCCCCGGTTCGGCGCGAAGCCGCTTTCGATCACCTTCCGACGGGGCTGGCGGTCACCCGTTGAACAGAAGCGTTACTTCTTCGAGGAGAAGGCGGCGTCGAACGCCGCCGTGGGTGGCGTGAAGTTGAGCTTGCGGACGAACTCCAGGGCCTCGGGCGCGCCGGTCAGCCGGTCCATGCCGGCGTCCTCCCACTCGATCGAGATGGGGCCGTCGTAACCGATGGCGTTGAGCATGCGGAAGACGTCCTCCCACGGGACGTCGCCGTGGCCGGTGGAGACGAAGTCCCAGCCGCGGCGCGGATCGGCCCACGGGAGGTGCGAGCCGAGCCGGCCGTTGCGGCCGTTGAGCTGTTTGCGGGCCTCCTTGCAGTCGACGTGGTAGATGCGGTCCTTGAAGTCCCACAGGAACCCGGCCGGGTCGAGGTCCTGCCAGACGAAGTGGGACGGGTCGAAGTTCAGCCCGAACGCCTCGCGGTGGCCGATCGCCTCGAGTGCCGCGACCGTGCTCCAGTAGTCGTAGGCGATCTCGCTCGGGTGCACTTCGTGGGCGAACCGCACGCCGACCTCGTCGAAGACGTCCAGGATCGGGTTCCAGCGCTCGGCGAAGTCGGCGTACCCGCGCTCGATCATCGACGGCGGCACCGGCGGGAACATCGCCACCGTGTGCCAGATCGAGGAGCCGGTGAACCCGACCACAGTGGACACCCCGAGCTTCGCCGCGGCGCGGGCGGTGGTCTTCATCTCCTCCGCCGCCCGCTGCCGGACGCCCTCGGCCTCGCCGTCGCCCCAGATCCGGGCGGGCAGGATCGCCTCGTGCCGCTCGTCGATCGGGTGGTCGCAGACGGCCTGGCCGAGCAGGTGGTTCGAGATCGCCCACACCTTGAGGTCGTACTTGGCCAGTGTGTCCAGTTTGGACTGGACGTAGCCCTCTTCGGCGATGGCCCGGTCCACCTCGAAGTGGTCGCCCCAGCAGGCGATCTCGAGCCCCTCGTAGCCCCAGCCGCTCGCCAGCTCGCACACCTCCTCGAACGGAAGATCGGCCCACTGCCCGGTGAACAGCGTCAACGGTCGTGCCATGTTCTGACCTCCTGGTGAGTCCTATCCGGTACGGACAGCCGCCGCGAGCAGCAGCCCCTTGACTTCGGTGGCGTGGACCTTTTCGCGCGCGAGCGCGGGGTCCGAGCACAGCAGCACCGGCCCGTCCTCGGGCGAGTCGGGCAGCCGGCCGTGGCTCCCGCGAACCGGCGCGGGGTCGAGCGGGACGACCTGCATCGAGTAGCGCAGGCCGAGCTTCTTGCGGGCCAGCGCGGCCGCGGCCTTCAGCTTGACCGCCGGGTCGTGGGGGTCGAAGAACAGCTCGGCCGGGTCGTAACCGGGCTTGCGGTGGATCTCGACGGTCTTCGCGAAGTCCGGCGCGCGGTCGTCGCTCAGCCAGTAGTAGTACGTGAACCAGGCGTCCGGCTCGGCGATCGCGACCAGTTCCCCGGCCCGCTCGTGGTTGATCCCGGTGCTCGCCTGCGCCTCGCGATCGAGGACGACGTCCACTCCGGACAGTCCGGCGACGACGTCCCGCACCCGCGGGAGGTCCGCCGGGTCGGCGACGTAGACGTGCGCGGCCTGGTGGTCGGCCACCGCGAACGCCCGCGACGTCCACGGGTCGAGGTACTCCATGCCCGCCTGGACGTACACGGTGAGCAAGCCTTCGCGGCGCAGCACCCGGTTGATGTCGACCGGGCGGCTCGCGTTCGTGATGCCGTACTCCGACAGCGCGACGACGGTGTGCCCGCCCGCGGCCGCGAAGTCCAGCAAGGGCTTCAGCGCCGTGTCGATCTCGCGGGCGGCGGCCGCGGCCTGCGGCGCGTCCGGGCCGAAGCGCTGGAGGTCGTAGTCCAGGTGCGGGATGTAGGCGAGCGTGGTGTCGGGCTTGTCCTCGGTCATGATCTTCTGCGCCGCGGCGATGATCCACTGCGACGACGTGATCGCCGCCGTCGGGCCCCAGTAGGTGAACAGCGGGAACTCGCCGAGGGCGCCGACCAGCCGGTCGTGCAGCCGCGGCGGGTGGGTGTAGGCGTCCGGGGACTTCTTCCCGTCGGCGTGGTAGATCGGCCGCGGCGTGACGGTGAGGTCGACGTCCATGCCCATCGCGTACCACCAGCACACGTTGGCGACCTTGTGCCCGGCCTGCGCGCGGCGGGCCGCGTCCCAGAACTTATCGCCCTGGACCAGTTTGTTGTGCTGGCGCCAGAGGAAGATCTCCCCGAGGTCGCGGAAGTACCAGCCGTTGCCGACGATGCCGTGCCCGGCCGGCTGCAGGCCGGTGAGGAACGTGGACTGCACCGAGCAGGTCACCGCCGGGAACACGGTGTCGAGCTGCGCGGTGAAGCCGGGTTCGGCCATCTTGCGCAGGTTCGGCATGTGCGGGAGCAGCCGTGGCGTCAGGCCGACGACGTCGAGCACCAGCAGGCTCATCGGATTACCTCTTCCAAGCCGAGGTCGAGCAAGGAACGCCGGGTCCAGTCCAGCTCGGCCGCGATGCCCGCGACCAGCCCGGCGTCGTCGGCCGGTGCGTCCGGGAGCACCTGCCAGGTGTAGGTCTCGACCTCGATGTGGTCGGTGCGCGCGGCCGGGCCGCCGAACAGCTCGGCCAGCGTCGCCGCCAGCACGGGCCGGGTGGACGTCAGCGGCGGCGCCGGGTCGGCGTGCAGCGGCACGTGGAAGTGCACCCGCCACGGCGCCTCCCCCGGAAGCTCCCCGGCCAGCGCGAGATCGAGGTCGTCGGCTCCCGGTGGGGCGCCTTCGTTGCTCTGGTGCAGAAACCTCGGCTCCACAAAGGACTCCAAGGCACGACGGGTCGCCGGATCAGCCGGGTTCGCGGCTTCGAGAGCGGCCGACGCCTGGAGCTTGACGACGTCCAGCCCGGCTGCGAAGAGCCGGCCGAGCGCGGCCGCCGGGTCCTCGAACCCGACCGCGAGGTGACAGGTGTCGAGGCAGACGCCGAGCCACTCCTTGTCCACTTCGGACAGCAGCGACGCCGCCTGCGCGGTGGTCTCGATGACGCAGCCGGGCTCGGGCTCGAACGCCACCCGCACCGGGCGGTCCTGCTTCGCCAGCCCCTTGGCCAGGAGTTCGAGCTGCCCGCCGTCGTCCCGCCATGCGGTGCGCCAGCCGAGCGGCAACGTCGACACGCTGCCGCGCACGGCGTCCTCCGGGAGCAGCTCGGCCAGCAGCCGGGCCAGGTCGAGCGTGTACTGCGTCCGCTCGGGGGCCGACCAGTCCGGCCGGTACACCTTGTGCTTGACGACCGGGTCGTGGAAACCCTGGTACGGGAACCCGTTGAGCGTGACGACCTCGAGGCCGCGCGCGGCCAGTTCGGCCTTCAAGGAGGACACCGCGCCCGGGTCGGTGACCAGCTCGGTCGCCACCGGCCGGGCCAGCCACAGGCCGAGCCCGAGCCGGTCCACCCCCAGGCGTTCCCGCACGGGCTCGCCGAAGCGGGCCAGCTGGGTGAGCACGCCGTCGAGGTCCTCGGCCTGGTGCACGTTGGTGCAGTAGGCGAGGTGGACGAGGGTGCCGTCGGGATGCCGGAACCTCACTTGCGCGCACCCCGCAGGATCGAGTTGCCCGCGAACTCGGCGGCCGGCGTCCCGCCTTCGAGGTCGAGCCGCCCGCTCTGGCCGTAGAACTCGACCGGGTTGCGCCACAGCACGAGGTCGACGTCGTCCTCGGTGAACCCGGCGGCCAGCATCGCGTCGCCGGTCTTGCGGGTCTTGAGCGGGTCGCTCCTGCCCCAGTCGGCCGCGGAGTTCACCAGCACCTTTTCGGTCCCGTACTCGCGCAGGATCGCGACCATCCGCGCTTCGTCCATCTTGGTGTCCGGGTAGATCGAAAACCCGAGCCAGCAGCCGGAGTCCTTGACCATCGCGACAGTCAGCTCGTTGAGGTGGTCGAGCACGACCCGCCCCGGCGCGATGCCCGACTCGCGGACCACGGCGATGCTGCGCTCGGTCCCGGCCGCCTTGTCCCGGTGCGGGGTGTGCACCAGCGCGGGCAGGTCGTGGTCGATCGCCAGGGCCAGCTGCGCGGCGAACGCCTTGTCCTCCTCGGCGGTCATCGAGTCGTAGCCGATCTCGCCCACCGCGACCACGCCGTCCTTCTCCAGGTAGCGCGGCAGCAGATCGAGCACCGGCGCGCAGCGGGGGTCGTTGGCCTCCTTGGGGTTCAGCGCGATCGTGCAGTGGTGCGCGATGCCGTACTGGCTCGCGCGGAACGGCTCCCAGCCGACCAGCGCGTCGAAGTAGTCGGTGAAACTGCCGACGTTCGTGCGGGGCTGGCCCAGCCAGAACGCCGGCTCGACGAGCGCGCGGACGCCGGCGGCGTGCATCGCCGCGTAGTCGCCGGTGGTCCGGGAGCTCATGTGGATGTGCGGGTCGAAGATGCGCATCAGGCGTCCTGTC
Organism: Amycolatopsis sp. NPDC049252; assembly: GCF_043197175.1. Taxonomy (NCBI): domain Bacteria; kingdom Bacillati; phylum Actinomycetota; class Actinomycetes; order Pseudonocardiales; family Pseudonocardiaceae; genus Amycolatopsis; species Amycolatopsis sp. NPDC049252. Next base: position 66,747 of record NZ_JBICSQ010000006.1, on the reverse strand, counting down.
CGTCGAGCAGCGGGAGGAGGTCGGCGGGCACGTCGCGGCCGGCGGCGGTGCGCTCGGCGGCGAACGACCGCAGCATGCGCAGCAGCTCGTCGTCGGTCCGTCGGTCGAGTCCGGCGATGCCGGCCAGCGGGATGCCCATGAAGACGCACTTGAGCACGCCGTGACGGTAGGCGGAGTCGTCCAGGTGCTGGGCGCCGTACTCCCCCATCGCGGCGGTGACGAGCCGGGGGTCGTTGGTGCGCAGGGCGTCCGCGACGAGCTCCAGCCCGGCGTCCCCGATGTCCACTACGGACAGTCCACGGAGGACCGCCCGCTTCTCGGCGGCGTCGCCGTAGCGGTAGAGGTCCGGCATCTCGGCGGCCGCGCCGGGCGCGGCTTCGAGCAACCGGACCCGCGCCACGTCGTCGGCCGTCCACCCCGGGACGTCCGAGGGTCCCCTCCCGACCCGGCGGCCGACACCGGGGAACAGCGTGCGCAAGGCCGACGCGTCGGTGGCGACCTTGCCGAGAGCTTCGTCCAGCCAGGCGTTCACGCCGCCACCGCCTTCCGCAGGAACTCCAGGGACTCGCGGGCGATCCGCGGGGCCGCGTGGCTGTCACGCGGCAGTTCGACGGCGACCAGGCCGGGGTACGGCGACAGCGCGTCCAGCACCGGCGGGAAGTCGATCTCCCCCTGACCGAACTCGAGGTGCTCGTGCGTGCCCCGGCGCATGTCGTCGATCTGGACGTTCACCAGCCGCGGCAGAGCGCGGCGGACGCAGTCGGGGACGGACGCCGTCTCGTTGCACCGGCAGTGCCCGACGTCCAGGGTCAGCCCGAACCGCGCCGGATCACCGAGCCTGCTCGCGAGGTCGAAGTACCCGTCGAGGTCTTCGACGAGCATCCCCGGCTCCGGTTCGAAGCCGAGCTTGACGTCGTGGTCGTCGGCCGCCTTGAGGACGTCCGAGCAGCCCGCGACCAGGAGGTCCCAGGCGTCCGAAGTGGACAGACCGGCGGGTTTGTTCCCGCTCCAGAACGAGACGGCCTCGGCCCCGAGGTCCGCGGCGATCTCGACGGCCCGGGTCAGGAACTCCACGCGCCGGGCCCGGTCCGGGTCGAGGAACGTCGGCGCGTGCTTGCGCCACGGGTCCAGCAGGAACCGCGCGCCGGTCTCGACGACGACGGCCAGCCCGAGCCGGTCCAGCTCGGCGGCCAGCGAGGCGACGCGGTGGGCGAGGTCCGGCCCGAACGGGTCGAGGTGCTGGTGGTCGAGCGTCAGCGCGACCCCGTCGTACCCGAGGTCGGCCAGCACACGCAGCGCGTCACCGAGGCGGTGGTTGGCGAACCCGTTGGTGCCGTACCCGAACCTCATGTCGGCGACACCTTCCGGCTCAGGGCCCGCGCGATCGGGAACGCGGCGGCCACGGCCAGCGCCGAACGCCACGCCCCGGTCCGCGCGATCAGCCCGGCCTGCAGCGGGATCATCCCGTGGATCCCGGCGCCGACCGCGCGCCGGATCGTCGGCGCCTTCGGGTCGCGGACGGCGTCGTACTGCGCCCGCCCGGTCGTCACCGCGTAGGTCCCGAGCAGCGCCGAGGCCAGCGGGCCGACCCGCCCGGCGGCGACGCGCACCCCGGCCGTCGCGGCCAGCGTCGCGGCCGGGAGCGCGGGCGTGGCACCGTCCACTTCGGACCGAGACAGCGTTGTCACGGCGTAGGTGTGGGCCCCGACGGTCAGCGCCGCGGGCAACGCCGCCCGAGCGCCACCCGCGCCGAGCAGGACGTCGAGCGTGCGAGCGGCGGCCATCGCGGCCGGCCCGAACACGGTCTCCTTGAGCACGAAGTCGTACGCCCAGACGGTCGCGGCCAGCGGCACCGCCACGCGCAGCGCCCTCCTCCCGCCGGTGGCCGCGGCGATGCCGAGCCCGCCCGCGGTCAGCCCGGTGGCGACGCCCAAGGCCGTGCCCGGCGAGATGCGGCCCGACGGGATCGGCCGTTCGGGCCGCTCCATCGCGTCGAGGTGGCGGTCGGCGTAGTCGTTGAGCGCCATGCCCGCCCAGTAGAGGCAGACGGACGCGCCGGTCAGTGCCAGGGTCCGGCGGCCGAACGGCCAGCCCGACGCGGCGGCCCCGGCGACGGCGTCCCCGGGCACGGTCAGCGCTGCGGGCGCGCGGACGAGCTCGGCGAGCGCCTTCACCGGTGCGCCCACTCGCGCAGGGCCGCGTACTGCGACGCGAGGTCGTGCGGGCCGTCACCGGCCGGATCCTTGAAGAAGAACCCGAACTCGGCCACCGGTCCGGCGACGCCGTCGCGGCACGCCTTGGCGGTGAGCCGGGCGAGGTCGAGCACCAGCGGCGCGGCGAGCGCGGAGTCGCAGCCCTGCCAGGTGAGCTGGAGCGTCATGCGGGCGCCGAGAAACCCTTCGAACAGCACGTGGTCCCACGCGGTCTTCCAGTCGCCGAGCGCGGGCACGTAGTCGATGTGCACCTCGCCGTCGACGTCGCGGCCGAGGTTCCGCGAGAGCACCTGCTGCTTCGACGCGTTCTTGCTCGACGCCGCGCCGGGGTCGGCGAGCGTGGCGCCGTCGCCACCACCGAGCAGGTTCGTGCCCGACCACGACAGCACGTTCAGCGCGCGCTGGGCGAACATCGGCGCGAGGACCGACCGCAGCAGCGTCTCGCCGGTCTTGCCGTCGCGGCCCGCGTACGGCTGCCCGGTCGCGCGGGCGAGTTCGTCGAGCGCGGGCAGCCGGGCGCCGGTGGACGGCGTGAAGTCGACAAAGCCACAACCCGCGCGGAACGCGGCGTAGGCGTACAACGCGCTGGGCGGCAGCACCTCCAGCGCGTCCTCCAGGGCAGCCAGTGATTCGTGCGCCGGGTGCGGCGCGCAGGGCGGCTCGGTGGAGGAGACGTTGAGCACGACGACGTGGTCCAGCCCCGCCCGGAACTCCGTCAGGTCGGCGACGATCCGGTCGGCCACGGCGGATCCGTTGCCGGACGGCGCCGGGCGTAGCCGGGCTTCGGCCGCCTCCAGGTCGGCCGCGACCGGCCCGGGCAGCGTCGCGGGCAGCACGCCCGCCGCCACCAGGTGCTCGGCCCGCTTGACCAGCGGCGTGTCGACGACGTCGTGGCCCCCGAAGACCAGGTCTCCCAGGCCGGGCAGCTCGGCCCCGGCGAAGTCCGGCAGCTCGGTCACGCACCCCGTGCGCGCGGTGAGCCCCGCGCGCATCGCGGCGGCCCCGGCGATGGCCGTGGTGGCCACCGATCCGCGGGCCCCGATCAGCCAGACACCGATCTTCCCCATGGTTTTCCCTCCCTGTTGGGTGACTCAGCCCGTGCGCGCCGCAGGTTCGTCGCTTCCCGGTCTCATCCGCTGTCCCTTTCCGCGCCGGCCGGCACCAGGGCCGGGTCGTCGAACACGGCCTGCAGCGCGACGTGCGCGCCGCCGCGCGAAGCCGCCGAGAAGCCGAGCCACGACAGCTCGACGCGGCAGCCGCCGATGCCCGGCGCGATCACCCGGGTTTCGAGCTCGGTCATCATCGGGCCCAGCAGGTACGGCCCCAGCTGGGCGAAGTACCCGCCCAGCAGCACGACCCGCGGGTTGAAGACGTTGATCAGCACGGCCGCGCCGACACCCAGGCCGGTACCGACCTGCGCGAGCGCGTCGAGCGTGCGCTTGTCCTTGAGCTGGGCGCGGCGGCGGATCATGTCGAGGCGCTGTTCGAGGTCGAGCGACGGGTCGTGCACCGGGTCGCTCGGCGACGCGGCGAGCCGCAGCATCCCGGCGAGCCCGACGAGCGTCTCCCAGCAGCCGCGGCGCCCGCAGCCGCAGATCCGGCCGGCCGGGTCGAGCTGGATGTGCCCGATCTCGCCGGAAAACCCTTCGGCGCCCCCGAGCAGCCTGCCCCCGGAGATCACGCCGCCGCCGACGCCGATCTCGCCGGTCAGGTAGACGAGGTCCGCGGTCCCGGCGACGCTGCCCATCGCGTATTCGCCGAGCGCGCCGAGGTTCGCGTCGTTCGCCGTGCGGATCGGGAACACCGGCGGGCCGAGCCGTCGTGTGAGCCGTTCGGTGATCCCGCGGACGACCGGCACGTCGGTCCAGTGCAGGTTCGGCGCGAAGGCGACGGTCCCGCTCGTGACGTCGACGAGAGCCGGGATCCCGACGGTGACCCCGGCCGGCACGACCCCGAGGCGGCGGCATTCCCGCAACGCCCGCGCGGTCAGCTCGGCTCCGGCGTCCAGCACCTTCGCGACGGGAAGCGCTTGCACGTCGAGCGCGACGCGTTGCTCGAACAACACGGTGCCGGTGAGATCGAGCGCGAGGGCGTTGAGGTAGTCGACGTTGATCTCGACGCCGATCCCGCCGACCCCGCGGCCGTCGAGCTCGACGATCGTGCCGGGACGGCCGACCGAGCCGGCCCGCTCGCGTTCGCCTTCGCGGGCCAGCCCGCGGTCGACCAGCTCGGAGATCAGGCTCGACACGGTCGCCTTGTTCAGGCCGGTGTCCGCGGCGATGCCCGCCCGCGACCGGGGTCCCCCGTCACGCAGGTGCCGCAGCACCAACGCGAGGTTCGTCCGGCGGACCGCGGCCTGGTCGGCCGGGCGCACCGGTTTGAGGGAAAAGGAGGAGTCCACGCCGACACCGCCCAGTTCGTCTGGTGGGACAACAAATTAGGTCCGCCGGAACGAACAGGTCAACGAGGTAACCAAGCGTCGTCGCGGGACGAAACCGGCAAACAACGAGCTGACCAGCGAAACTATCGGACTCGGGCAGCAAAAGGGTCCCACGGATGGAGCAGGGGTTAAGGTGCGCGGCCGCCGTAATCCCCCCGCCGAACGAGAGCCTCGCGCGATGCCCCGCTGACTGGGACGCCGAACCCGGAACCCGCGGCGCCGCAAGCACTTTCGCCCGCACGTCAGACAGTTGTCGGGCGCCCCGACGAAACTTTCCGCAAGTCCGTGAAGGCCACGGCGTCAGGAGGTGCGGGCTCCGGGGAACGTGAGGGTGCCCAGGGCGCCGACCAGTGGCGCCAGTTCAGGGAGGGATCCGGCTTCGGTCAGGGCCTCGGCCAGTGCGGTGTCGTGGGTCGGGCGGGCCGACGTCAGCAGGGCCTGGCCCGCCGGCGTCACCTCCGTGTAGATGCCGCGGCGGTCGTCCGCGCAGAGGTAGCGGGCCAGCAGGCCGCGGCCCTCCAGCCGGGTGACCAGCCGCGTCGTCGCCGACTGGCTGAGCACCACCGCGTTGGCGAGCTGGTTCATCCGGAGGTGGAAGCCGTCCTGGCGGGCCAGCGCGTCGAGCACGCTGTACTCGCTGACCGAAAGCTCGTGGTCGCGTTCGAGCGCGCGCTGCAGCTTGTCCTCGATCCGCGCGTGCAGCGCGGCCAGCGTGCGCCAGCCCTGCGCACGCGTCTCGACGGCGTCGTCGTCCAGTGACACGGTTCACCCCTCCTCGGCTTGCACGCACACCCTGGCACGCCGCACTATCAAGCCTGTGCAATATACGGCGTGTGCAACTATCTCGGACGCCGGTAGTTGCTCACGCCCACAAGCCTACTCCGGAAGAAGGAAGTCCATGCCCGCCGCTCTGCTCGCACTGGCGATCAGCGCTTTCGGGATCGGCACCACCGAGTTCGTGATCATGGGCCTGCTGCCCGAGGTCGCGGGCGACTTCGGTGTCTCGATCCCGTCCGCAGGCCTGCTCATCTCGGGTTACGCGCTCGGCGTCGTCGTCGGCGCGCCCGTGCTCACCGCGCTCGCCTCGCGGGTGCCGCGCAAGACCGTGCTCGTCTCGCTGATGGGCCTGTTCATCGCGGGCAACGTGCTCTCGGCGCTGGCCCCGAGCTACGGCCTGCTGATGACCGGCCGGGTCGTCGCCGCCCTCTCGCACGGCGCGTTCTTCGGCGTCGGCTCGGTCGTCGCGGCGTCGCTCGTCGCCCCGGCGAAGCAGGCCAGTGCCATCGCGATGATGTTCACCGGGCTGACCGTGGCGAACGTCCTCGGCGTGCCGGCCGGCACCGCGCTCGGCCAGGCCTTCGGCTGGCGCTCGACGTTCTGGGTGGTCAGCGCCCTGGGCGTGGCCGGCGCGATCGGCATCCTCGCGCTCGTGCCGCACCAGAAGCCGGAGCCGGGCGCGGGCCTGCGCGGCGAACTGGCCGTGTTCCGCCGCCCGCAGGTGTGGCTCGCGCTCGCGATGACGGCGCTCGGGTTCGCCGGGGTCTTCGCGTCGTTCACCTACATCGCGCCGATGATGACCGAGGTCGCCGGCTTCTCCAGCGGCGCCGTGACCTGGCTGCTCGTGCTCTTCGGCGCCGGGCTGTTCGCCGGCAACCTGCTCGGCGGCAAGGCCGCGGACCGCAGGCTGATGCCCAGCCTGTACGTCATCCTCGCGGCGCTCGCCCTGGTGCTCGTCGTGTTCGTCTTCACCGCGCACGCGAAGGTGCCGGCCGCGATCACCATCGTGCTGTTCGGCGCGGCCGGTTTCGCGACCGTCCCGCCGCTGCAGGCCCGGGTGATGGCCAAGGCCGAGGGCGCTCCGGCGCTGGCCTCGGCGGCGAACATCGCCGCGTTCAACCTCGGCAACGCCGGCGGCGCGTGGCTCGGCGGCCAGGCCATCGGCGCCGGCCTCGGTTACACCGCCCCCAACTGGATCGGCGCCGTGCTCGCCGCGGCCGGCCTGGCCGTGGCGCTCGTCTCCGGTCTGCTCGACCGCAGGTCCCCGGCGAGTTTCGCCGCCGGGGATCGGGTACTCGCCCGATGAACCACCCACCGAAAGGACCCTTTGTGACCAGCGTGCCCGAGATCGAACTCAACAACGGCGTGCGGATGCCGCAACTCGGCTTCGGCGTCTTCCAGGTCCCGGACGCCGAGACCAAGGCCGCGGTGAAGGCCGCTCTCGAAGCGGGCTACCGCAGCATCGACACCGCCGCCGTCTACGGCAACGAGGCCGGCGTCGGCCAGGCGCTCGCCGAGTCCGGCATCACCCGCGACGAACTGTTCGTCACCACCAAGCTCTGGAACTCCGCGCAGGGTTACGACGCGACGCTCAAGGCGTTCGACGAAAGCCTGGCGAAGCTGGGCCTGGAGCAGCTGGACCTGTACCTGATCCACTGGCCCACGCCCGAGCGCGACAAGTACCTCGACACCTGGAAGGCGTTCGAGAAGCTCTACGCGGACGGCCGCGTCCGCGCGATCGGCGTGTCCAACTTCCAGCCCGCGCACCTCGAGCGCCTGCTCGACGCCGCCGAGGTCCCCCCGGCGCTCAACCAGGTCGAGCTGCACCCGTACCTGCAGCAGCACGAGGTCCGCGAGTTCGACGCGAAGCACGGCATCGCGACCGAGGCGTGGAGCCCGCTGGCCAAGGGCGGCTCGCTGCTGGGCGACCCGATCGTCGCGGAGCTCGCGGTGAAGCACGGCCGCACGCCCGCGCAGATCGTGCTGCGCTGGCACCTGCAGCTGGGCAACGTGGTGATCCCGAAGTCCGTGACGCCGTCGCGGATCCAGGAGAACTTTGACCTGTTCGGGTTCACCCTCACGGAGGAGGAACTGGAGTCGCTGACGCCGCTGAACCGCGGCGAGCGCACCGGCCCGGACCCGGACACGTTCAACGCCGCCTGATCGTTTGGGCACCGAGCCCGGCACTTTCCCGTGAACGTGCCGGGCTCGGTCACACCTTGCGGGCGACCCCGCCCAGCGTCAGGAAGTTCAGCTCGCTCAGCGAGTGGATCCGCGGCCCGTCCGGCCACCATTCGTGCAGGTAGACCAGTCCCGGCCGGAGCAGTTCGAGGCCCTCGAAGAACGCGGTGATCTGCTCTCGCGACCGGTGGACGCTGCCCAGCCCGGTGCCCTGGAAGCTGGTCTCCAGCAACCGCGCCAGCTCCTGGCGCGGGGAGTCCTCTTCGGGATCGAAGTTGTGCGTGAGCAGCAGGTACGACCCGGGAGCGAGCGCGGCGACGTACTCCGAGACGATCTTCTTCGCCCGGTCGTAGTCGTCGATGTGGTGGACGATCGAGGTCAGGATCAGCGCCACCGGCTCCGCGAAGTCCAGGTGTTCGCGCACGACCGGGTCGGCGAGGGTCTCCGCCGGTTTCGTGAGGTCCGCGCCGGTGACGTGGGTGAGGTAGTTCTCCTCCAGCAGCGCCCGCCCGTGCACCTGCACGACCGGGTCGTTGTCGACGTACACCACCTGCGCGTCGGGGTTGTACCTCTGCGCCACCTGGTGGGTGTTCTCCGCGGTCGGCATGCCCGAGCCCAGGTCCAGGAACTGGCCGATGCCACGCTTTCCGGCGAGGAACCGCACCGCGCGGACCAGCCAGTCGCGGTGTTCCTTCGCCATCGTGCGCGCACCGGGCGCGATCGCCAGCAGCCGCCGCATCGCTTCGCGGTCGACCTCGTAGTGATCGTGCCCGCCGAGCAGCGCGTCGGACAGCCGGGCCAGACTCGCCTTGCTGAAATCGAGGGAAGCAGCGCCACCCTCGGCCCCGGACCGCAGGTCCCCAGGCGTCATCGACTCTCCCTCGTCGCGCGGCGGACGAGCCCCTGCCCCGGGCCCCGTCCACCGTGTCCGGCAACGGACAGTGCTCAGACTACGACATGGCGTTCATCAAGTGAACCGCGCGCAAGGGCCTTGCCTGCCTGCGGTAATCAGCCGAACAGGAGTTCGTGCCAGCTCCCTCCGCCGTCCGTGGTCCGGTACAGAGCGGAGCCGCCGGCCGCGTCGGGCTGGCCGTCGACGACCACGCCGGTGCCGCGGCCCGGGAAGTCCAGATCGGTCAGGCTCAGCCCGCGCTCGGAAAGGACGGTCGTCGTCCACGTGCGACCGCCGTCGGCCGTGCTGTGCAGGAACCCGGCCCCGCCGCCCTCGGCCGCGATCGTCGCGGACGCCGGCGACGCCGCCCCGAAGCCCTGCGTGATGCCGACGACGGGCGCCGCGTCGGTCCCGCTGAAGGTGCCGCCGAGCCGCGGCGCGTGCCGCACGCTCCGCTCGGTCGAACCCGGCTGCGGCGAACCGGGGCTGCTGCTGCACAACGCCACGACCTGCCGGTCCCGGACGCCGGCGAGCGACGCGACCGTCCCCGTCGGGCACGGCGGCGCGGCCGGGGTGAAGCTCACCCCGTCGCGCGAGGTCCAGTACTTCTCGTCGCCGTAGTTCGCGCCGAGCGCGACCTGCAGGCCGCCACCGACGGCGAGGTCGCCGTAGGTGATGTCACCGGTGACCGCGAAGCCCGGCACCGGGACCAGCACCGGGGAACCGGCGGCCGCCGAGTACAGCCGCGTCGAGCCGCGACCTTCGCCGTACGTGCTGAGCATCGCGAACACACGGCCGCCGGTCTCGGTGATCTTCGAGACGTAGAACGGTTCCCGCGCGCCGACCAGCCCGACCGGGTGCCAGGTCGCGCCGCCGTCACGCGTCGTCCGCACGTGCACGCCGTCGCTGACGTACGCGACGCGCTCGGAGACGAACGTCAGCGCGACGTGGTTGTGGTTGTCCGGCAGCGCCGTCGACGGCGCGCCCAGCCGCCGCCAGTGGTGCCCGCCGTCGGTGGTGGCCAGCAGTGCCGGGCACCACGACTTCGCGCAGGGTGAGTAGCCGAGGACGTACCCGGTGTCCGGGCCGGTCCAGCTCGTCGACGCGGGCTGGAAGCCTTTCGGGACAACGGTTTCCGAGGTTCCCGCCGCGGCGGGCGAGGCGGGGACGGCCAGGGCGGTGAGGACGGACAGCGTCAGTGCCGCACGCCGGAGGATGCTCATGATCAGCTGGACGTGCCGTGGGCGCCCGGGTTGCCCGCCCCGGCCGGGGTTCAGCCGCCCGGCTCAGCCCCGCGCGGCCAGCCGGGTGTCCAGTTCGCCGAGATCGGTCACGAACCAGACGTCCTGGCCGCGGTTCGACTCCCGCACGACGTCGCGGAACGCGGTGCTCGCCGCTACGTACCCGCTGACGTCGCCGAGCAGGACCAGCCGGAAGCCGTACTGGACGACCTTCGAGAAGAAGTGCCCGATCAGCTTGGTGTGCATGTCGAAGAACCGCCCGGGGAACCGCTCCACCGGCACGACGAGCACACTCGCGCCGGAGCCGAACGTCGCCCCGATCAGGTCGACGGCGTCCTGCTCGGTGACCAGCTCGGGCCCGTCGGCGGGCACGAGCCACACGGTGACGTCGTGGCGTACGTCGATCATGATCGTTCTCCCGTTCAGCCCAGGCCTTCGACGAACCCCGCGACCATCCGCAGCAGGTCCGCGCCCGCGGCGAGGTCGCCCAGCACGATGACCTTCAGGACGGCGCGCTCCCGGTCGTAGATCGTTTCGGCGCGCAGGGACTCGCCGCCGTCCCACGGTCCCAGCAGCGACGCGTGGATCGTGGTGGCGATCCGATCGGCCGTCGCCCGGTCGACGTCCTCGATCTCGACCACGCCCGACAGGTCCGCCCGTTTGGCGGGGGCCGCGGTGGCCGGCAGCCCGGTGAAGGCGGCCAGGTCGGCGGCGGTGATCCGGTACTGCTTGCCGATCCGGACCGCCTTCAGCCGCCCGTCCCGCACGTAGTTCCGGACGGTCCGCACGTGCAGGCCGAGCTGCGTCGCGACCTGTTCGACGGAGTAGACCTCCTGCGCCATGACCCTCCTCGTTTCCTCAAACTACCCTATCACGCCGCATGATGTGGAAGTTTACGGAATACCTGGTTTGCCGTCCCCGGCACCGGGTACCTCCCACTGGCCCCGTACGCCCCAGATCCGTCCACAGAGGACTGTCGAAAGGACGGCGCCGACGATGCCGTATCCCCCTCCCCCCGAGCAGCCCTACGATCCGCGGTACGAGCCCGCCGCGACCGAAGAAGTCGTGGAACGGACCCATCCGCGCATCCGGATCGTGCGCACGGTCAACGCCCTCATCCACCTCGTGTGCGCGGTGTTCGCCCTCGTCCTCGCCGTGCACATCGTGCTGGTCTTCGGCGAGGCGAACGCGGCGAACGGGTTCGCGCACCTCATCTCCGAATGGTCGGGCGGCGTCTCGCTCGGCCTGCGTGACCTCTTCACGCCGGACTCCGAGAAGTTCCGGGTCTTCTGCAACGACGGCCTGGCCGCGGTCATCTGGCTCGTCATCGGCGCCGTGCTGACCGACGTCATCGCGCGCATCGGCGCGCCCGGCCCGAGGCGGGTCTGGTACCGCCGTCGCAGCTACCGCTGACCGGCACCGAACGCGGAAAGGGCCCCCCGGATCACGATCCGGGGGCCCTTTCCGCGTCTGCGGCGTCAGCTCTGCTGCGGCTGTTCGGCGACGGTCTCGATCGGCGCCGGAGCCGGCTGCGGCGCGGCCTCGGCGGGGTCGGCGCCCCGGGGTGCCGGAACGTCCTCGGCGGCGACCACGTCGAAGTGTTCACGGCACCAACGGCCGTAGCGCCTGGCGTTCACTGTCATTGCGTCCACCTCCTCTCGGGCGATCCTGGTCACACCCTCAGCGTCCTCCGCCGGAACACCGAAAGCCAACATATTTAAGCGGGACTTAAGGACACGGCCGGGTGAATGTCCACAGAGGACGGCTTCAGCCCGCGAACTCCCGCACGACCGCGGCGCAGAACGCGGGCAGGTCGTCCGGGTTGCGGCTGGAGACCAGGCCGTCGTCCACCACCACTTCTTCGTCGACGACCGTGGCCCCGGCGTTACGCAGATCGGTCCGGATGCTCGGGTACGACGTCAGGGTGCGGCCACGGACGACATCCGCCTCGACGAGCGTCCACGGACCGTGGCAGATCACGCCGACCGGCTTGCCGGCCCGCACGAAGTCACCCACGAACTTCACGGCCTCGGGGTTCACCCGCAGGTTGTCCGGGTTCATCGTCCCGCCGGGCAGCAGCAGCGCGTCGAAGTCGCCGATCGCCACGTCGGAAACCTTGCGGTCGACGGCGAACGTGTCGCCCTTGTCGATGTCCCCGTTCATCGCCTGGATCTCTCCGGTGTCCAGCGACACGAGCTCGACGGTCGCGCCCTCGTCCAGCACGGCCTGACGCGGCCGCTCCAGCTCGACCTGCTCGACTCCGTCGGCGGCCAGGATCGCGACCCGGCGGCCTTCAAGTGCATTCGCCATGGAATCCGAATTACCCGCTCCGACCGGCGGCAAACGCGGGCGGCAAACGCGCCGTCGATCAGTCCGCGCACTCCACGGCCAGCACGGCGATGTCGTCGTGGGCGGAGTTGCCGAGCCAGTCGCGCACGGCCTGGCGCAGCCGCCGGACGACCTCGCGGGCCGGCTGCCCGGCCGCGGCCGTCAGCACCGCGCGCAGCCGGTCGTCGCCGAACAGCTCGGACGGGTCGTGCCGGTTGCGGGCCTCGGTGATGCCGTCGGTGTAGAGCAGGCACAGGTCGCCGGGCCCCAGCCGCACCCGCGCCTCGGCGAACCGGGCCTGGGGCGAGATGCCGACCAGCGTGCCCGGCACGGTGACCTCTTCGACGCCGCCCGCGTGGCGCACGATCAGCGGCGCCGGGTGCCCGCCGGAGGCCAGGGTCAGGTCGACACCCTCGTCCGTCGGTGTGGCCGTGCCGAGCACCAGGGTGGCGAACCGGCTGCTGCCGCCGGCGATGAGCAGCTCGTTGAGCAGCCGCAACAGCGTCCGGCCGTCGCGTTCGACCATGGCGAGCGCGGTCAGCGCGTGCCGGACCCGGCCGGTCAGGGCCGCGGCCTCGGCGCCCTTGCCGCAGATGTCGCCGAGCACCAGGAACGCGCTGCCGTCGTCGTGCGGCAGGACGTCGTAGAAGTCACCGCCGACCGTGAGCACCCCGGCGGCCGGCTCGTACCAGGTCTCGAACCGGGCGCCGGCCAGCTCGGGCGGGTCGGCCGGGCGCAGCGTGGTCTCCAGGCCGCGCGTCGCCTCCTCCTGCCGGGCGTAGCGCTGCGCGTTGGCCAGCGCCGTGCCCGACGCCTTCGCGAACTCGACCACCGCGCGGGCCTGCTCGGCCCCGAACTCCGGGTCCGTGCGACGGCCCAGCAGCAGCGCGCCGGTGACCCCGGCACTCGCGCTCGGGCCCAGCGAAACGACCGTGACGTCGGCGTGCCCGGCGAACCGGTCGGCGACGATCGAGGGCAGCGTGGCGACCTCGGCCGCGGGCACCGGCGACGGCCGCGGCGTCCCGGTGACGCCGAAGGTCGCCACCAGCACCGGTGCGGCCTGGGCGGGCACCCGCCGGATCCGGCCGTGGCCGTGCGCGGACGGGCGCTCGCAGCTCCACCACTCCCACCGGCCGCGGGTGGTGGGCAGCAGCACGAACACGGTGTCGGCGAGCGCGGACGCGGCCAGCTCGGCGATCACCCGGGCGGTGCCGTGGCGGCCGCGCGCCGAGGCCAGCCGGGGCCCGGCCTCGGCCAGGAAGTCGCCCACGTGCGGCCGGGCGGTGCTGCTCTCCGCGAGGCTGGGGACCGTCCACGAGTGCCACCCGCCGGGCAGCGCCCGGACGCGGGCCGGGTGCCGGTGGCCCTTGACCTCGACGTGCCCGGAGGTCTCGGCGACGGGGTGCAGCTTCGGCTCGGTGTCGCCGGTCAGCGTCCGCCCGGCGGGGTTCGCCCAGCGCAGCACACCCTCGGCGTCCTGCAGGAAAACGGCGTCCCGCACGTCCTCCAGCACCGCCCGCCCGAAGGCGTCGAAGCCCGGTGGCGCGTCACCGGCGGCCATCGGCGGCAGGGCTGCCGACGCCGGAGCCGGACGTGACACCATGCACGGACCTCCTGCCTCCGGACTGCTATCGCACGGCTACCGCGTGAGCGGGCGGACTGGCTCGAAGTGTAGGGCGAATCATGGCACGCTGGGTCGACGACCATGGCTGGCGCATGCGTGGTGGAGAGGGTCGGCACACATGACAACGGAATCCCAGGGCGAGGCGGCGGCGCTGGAGCGGCTGCTCGTGGCGGTGCGGGATCTCGGGGACGGCAACTTCCGGCGGCGGCTCGTGCCGCACGGCGACGGCGTCTCGGCGCAGCTCGCCGTCGCGTTCAACGACATCGCCGAGCGCAACCAGCGGCTCGTGAGCGAGCTGCTGCGGGCGCGCACGGCGGTCGGCCAGGAAGGCCGGCTGCTCGAACGGCTGGAGACCGAGGTCGGCCCCGGCGGCTGGGCCACCGCCGTCGACGCCGTCAACGGACTGGTCGACGACCTCACCCGCCCGGCCATCGAGCTGGAGCGCGTGCTCGGCGGCGTCGCCGACGGCGACCTGTCCCAGCCGATGACCCTCACCCTCGACGGCCGCCCGCTGCAGGGCGCGTACGCCACGCTGGCGAAGACGGTCAACGGCCTCATCGCGCAGCTCTCGCGCTTCGCGGCCGAAGTGACGAGGCTCTCCCGCGAGATCGCCGGTGAGGGACGTCTCGGCGGCCAGGCCGTCGTCCCGGGCGTGTCCGGGACGTGGCGCGACCTCACCGACTCCGTCAACTTCATGGCCGACAACCTCACCGAGCAGGTCCGCAACATCGCGCAGGTCACCACGGCCGTCGCGCGCGGCGACCTGACCCAGAAGATCAACGTCGACGCCCGCGGCGAGATCCTGGAGCTCAAGAACACCATCAACACCATGGTGGACCAGCTTTCCTCGTTCGCCGACGAGGTCACCCGCGTCTCCCGCGAGGTCGGCTCCGACGGCAAGCTCGGTGGCCAGGCCCAGGTGCCGGGTGTCGCCGGCACGTGGCGCGACCTGACCGACTCGGTCAACCTGATGGCCGACAACCTGACCGACCAGGTCCGCGGGATCTCGCAGGTGGCGACCGCGGTGGCCACCGGCGACCTGACGAAGAAGATCGACGTCGACGCCCGCGGCGAGATCCTGCAGCTGAAGAACACGCTCAACACGATGGTCGACCAGCTCTCGGCGTTCGCCGGCGAGGTCACCCGCGTCGCGCGCGAGGTCGGCAGCGAGGGCAAGCTCGGCGGCCAGGCCGAGGTGCCCGGCGCGGCCGGGACGTGGCGCAGCCTCACCGACTCGGTCAACCAGATGGCCGACAACCTGACCGACCAGGTCCGCAACATCTCCCACGTGACCACGGCCGTGGCGAAGGGCGACCTGACGCAGAAGATCACCGTCGACGCCCGGGGCGAGATCCTCGAGCTCAAGACGACCATGAACACCATGGTGGACCAGCTCTCCGCGTTCGCCGACGAAGTCACCCGAGTGGCCCGCGAAGTGGGCACCGAGGGTCAGCTGGGCGGGCAGGCACAGGTCCCCGGCGTCGCCGGCACCTGGCGCGACCTCACCGGCTCGGTGAACTTCATGGCGAACAACCTGACCACCCAGGTCCGCAACATCGCCCAGGTCGCGACGGCGGTCGCGCGGGGTGACCTGACGCAGAAGATCGCGGTCGACGCCCGGGGCGAGATCCTCGAACTCAAGACCACGCTCAACACGATGGTCGACCAGCTCTCCGCGTTCGCCGACGAAGTCACCCGCGTCGCCCGGGAAGTCGGTACCGAAGGCAAGCTCGGCGGCCAGGCCACCGTGCCCGGGGTCGCCGGGACCTGGAAGGACCTGACCGACAACGTCAACTTCATGGCGAACAACCTGACCGACCAGGTCCGGAACATCGCCACGGTGACGTCGGCGGTCGCGAAGGGCGACCTGACGCAGAAGATCTCGGTCGACGCGCGCGGCGAGATCCTCGAACTCAAGACCACGCTCAACACGATGGTCGACCAGCTCTCGGCGTTCGCCGACGAGGTCACGCGGGTCGCGCGCGAGGTGGGTACCGAGGGCAAGCTCGGCGGCCAGGCCACCGTCCGCGGCGTCGCGGGCACGTGGAAGGACCTCACCGACAACGTCAACGTCATGGCCACCAACCTGACCGACCAGGTGCGCAGCATCGCCACGGTGGCGACCGGCGTGGCCAACGGCGACCTGTCGAAGAAGATCTCGATCGTCGCCCAGGGCGAGGTCGCGGCGCTGGCCGAGACGCTCAACGGCATGGTCGAGACGCTGCGCGCGTTCGCCGACGAGGTCACCCGCGTCTCGCGCGAGGTCGGCACCGAAGGCATCCTCGGCGGCCAGGCGCGGGTCCCCGGCGTGGCCGGGACCTGGAAGGACCTGACCGAGAACGTCAACTTCATGGCCCACAACCTGACCAGCCAGGTCCGGAACATCTCCCAGGTCACCACGGCCGTCGCGCGCGGTGACCTGACGAAGAAGATCGACGTCGACGCCCGCGGCGAGATCCTCGAACTCAAGACGACCATGAACACGATGGTCGACCAGCTCTCGGCGTTCGCCTCCGAGGTCACGCGCGTGGCGCGCGAGGTCGGCACCGAGGGCAAGCTCGGCGGGCAGGCCGAGGTCGACGGCGTGTCCGGCACCTGGCAGCGGCTCACCGAGAGCGTGAACCAGCTGGCCGGGAACCTGACCACGCAGGTCCGCGCGATCGCGCAGGTCGCCACCGCGGTGACCGCGGGCGACCTGACCCGGCACATCACGGTCGACGCGTCCGGTGAGGTCTCCGACCTCAAGGACAACATCAACCAGATGATCGCGAACCTCAAGGAGACGACGAGGACCAACACCGAGCAGGACTGGCTGAAGACGAACCTCGCCCAGCTGTCCGGGCGGATGCAGGGGCACCGCGACCTCGCGTCGGTCGGCGCGCTGATCCTGTCCGAGCTGGCGCCGCTGGTCCGCGCCCAGCAGGGCGCGTTCTTCCTGGCCCGTGACGACGACTCGGGCGGCACGGTGCTGGAGTGCATCGCCGCCTACGGCCTCGCCCAGTCCCGCGCCGGCCTGCGGTTCGCGATCGGCGAGTCGCTGATCGGGCAGGCCGCCGTCGACCACCGCACGATCCTGGTCCACCACGCGCCGCCGGAGTACGCGATGGTGTCCTCCGGGCTCGGCTCGGCGTCGCCGGTCAACCTCATCGTGCTGCCGGTGCTGTTCCAGGGCGAGGTGCTCGGCGTGCTGGAGCTGGCCTCGGTCAACGAGTTCAGCACCGTCCACCAGGACCTGCTGGAGCAGCTGCGGCACACGATCGGCGTCAACGTCAACACGATCCTGTCGAACTCCCGCACCGAGGCGCTGCTGACCGAGTCGCAGCGGCTGGCGCAGGAGCTGCGCGCGCGGTCCGAGCAGCTGCAGGCCCAGCAGGGCGAGCTGCGGCGGTCCAACACCGAGCTGGCCGAGAAGGCCGCGCTGCTCGCCCAGCAGAACCGCGACATCGAGGTCAAGAACAGCGAGATCGAGCAGGCGCGTCAGGAGCTGGAGGAACGGGCCGGGCAGCTGACGGTCGCCTCGCAGTACAAGACCGAGTTCATGGCGAACATGTCGCACGAGCTGCGGACGCCGCTGAACAGCGCGTTGATCCTGGCGAAGCTGCTGTCGGAGAACCCCGAGGGCAACCTCACCGAGAAGCAGATCCAGTTCGCCCGCACGATCTACGCGGCGGGCTCCGACCTGCAGCAGCTGATCAACGACATACTGGACCTGGCGAAGGTCGAAGCCGGCCGGCTGGACATGCAGATGTCGGACATCACGCTGCCGGAGCTGGTGGACTACGTCGAGTCGCTGTGCCGGCCGCTCACGGCCGACAAGGGCCTGGAGTTCGCCGTCCACATCGACCCGCCGGTGCCGGGCAGCGTCCACACCGACGAGCACCGTCTCCAGCAGATCCTGCGCAACCTGCTCTCGAACGCGGCGAAGTTCACCGACGAGGGCGGCGTCCGACTGCACATCCGCGCGGCCGACCCGGCGGAGGTCGAGCAGGAGGCGCTGCGGAACGCGCCGGGCATCATCGCGTTCGCCGTCGAGGACACCGGCATCGGCATCCCGGAGGAGAAGCTGGCGGTCATCTTCGAGGCGTTCCGCCAGGCGGACGGCACCACGAGCCGCAAGTACGGCGGCACCGGCCTGGGCCTGAACATCAGCCAGCAGCTGACCGAGCTCCTGGGCGGCGAGCTGCGCGTGATCAGCGAGCCGGGCAAGGGCTCGACGTTCACCCTCTACCTGCCGGTGGCGGCCTCGAACCTGGTGGACCCGGCGGTGACGGCCCTGTCGTCACCCAGGCTGCCCCCGGTCCCCAGCACGGTCCTGGTAGCGGCCCCGGACATCGCCCCGAAGCGCTTCCAGGGCGAGAAGGTCCTGATCGTCGACGACGACCTGCGGAACGTGTTCGCCCTGGCCGCGGTCCTGGAGCAGGCGGGCCTGGAGGTCGTCTACGCCGAAACGGGCGTCGACGGCATCCGCGTCCTGGAACGCAACGAGGACACGGCACTGGTCCTGATGGACGTGATGATGCCGGAACTGGACGGCAACGCCACGATCGCGGCCATCCGCGCGGAGGCGGCCAACGCCGACCTCCCGGTGATCGCCGTGACCGCGAAGGCGACGGCGGAGGACCGGGCCAGGACCCTGGCCAGCGGCGCGGACGAGTACATCACCAAGCCGGTGGACACGGACAAGCTGCTGGACGTGATAGCCGCCAAGCTGGAAGCCGACGCGGCCTCGGCCCGGGACGGTTTCGAGGTCCCCGGCCCTTTCGATGGTGGAGCGGGTGACGGGAATCGAACCCGCGTAGCTAGTTTGGAAGACTAGGGCTCTACCATTGAGCTACACCCGCGTGCCCCCGAGGTACCCGGGTGCGAGGTCAGCTTAGCGTGACCCGCTAGGCTGATCGCACACCCCCCTGGGGGTGGGACCGGGATGTGGCGCAGCTTGGTAGCGCATTCGCTTTGGGAGCGAAGGGTCGCAGGTTCAAATCCTGTCATCCCGACTCGATTCCGTGGTGCTCCATGTCCGCGGAACGCGCGGACCTGGCGGAATCCTCGTGGTGTTACCCGGGGGGCCGAGCCCCCCGGACCCCCACGGTGCCTCTGGCTGCGGTTGACAGCATGGGCACCATCACGGGCCGAGCCCCCCCCCGGACCCCCCAACGGTGCCTCTGGCTGCGGTTGGCAGTGTGGGCACCTTTACGGGCCGTCGAGATCTGACCTCAGCCAGGTCGCCAGGGTTTGTGCGATCAGGTCCGGCTGGTCCTCTGGGGTGTGGTGGCCCGCCACCACGGGATGGTGGACCACCTTCAGGTCCGCGAAGTTCTCCTGGCACCAGTTGATCATCGGCGGGGTCAGCATGGTGTCGTGGCCCGGGTCGAACGTGATCAGGAGCTTGGGGATCTCCGGGCTGGTCGCCAGCCAGGCGTTGAACGACTTGATCCGGGCAACCACCGACGCCGGCTCGCCGCCCAGGGGCATCGACCGGGCCCAGCGCAGCAGCGGGACCTCGTGGGACGTGCCGTACTCCGGCGGGAGCCCGGCCAGGAAGTCCGGGATCATCGACTCGCCCACGCCCGGCGTCTTGATCGCGCGGAAGACCTCCGCGCCCGCCGGTGGGAACTCCTCCCACGTCATCGGCTTCAGGATCGCCTCCGTGAACGCCAGACCGCGGACACGCCCAGGGTGCCGGGACGCCCAGTCCGCCGCCAGGGCGCCGCCCCAGTCGTGGCCGATCAGGGTCACCTCGTCCAGGGCCAGTTCGTCGAACCACGCGTCCAGGTAGCGGGCGTGGTCGTCGAACGTGTACTCGATGTCCGGGCGGTCCGACTCGCCCATGCCGATCAGGTCCGGTGCGATACGGCGGCCCGGCAAGGCCGGCGTCACGTTGCGCCACAAGTACGACGATGTCGGGTTGCCGTGCAGGAACACCAGTGGCGCACCCGTTCCGGTGTCCCGATAGGACAGTGCCGTCACTTGAACGCCGCCGCGTTGCGCGCCACCCACTCGGTGAAGGGACGCGGTGGGCGGCCCAGCACCCGCGAGACATCCGGGCTCACCCGCTGCTCCTGCGGGGTCGGCGCGCCCAGGATGCCCAGCGTCACGTCGGCGACCTCCGGCGGCATGAAGCCCAGCATCGCCGCGCGTGCTTCCTCCGGCGTCCGCTGGACGAACTCCACCGGCTCCCCCAGCGCTTCCGCGATCGCCGCTGCCTGTTGGCGGGGGGTGATGGCGGCCGGGCCGGTCAGGTCGTAGACGTCACCGGAGCGGTCCGAAAGCAACGCCGATGCCGCGACCGCGGCGATGTCCTCCGGATCGATCACCGGCAGCGCGACGTCACCGAACGGCGCCGCCACCCGCCGTGCCGACCGCACGCTTTCCGCCCACTGGAAGGCGTTCGACGCGAACCCGCCCGGGCGCAGCATCGTCCACTCCAGACCCGACGCCCGCACGGAGTCCTCCAGCACGGCGGGGTGCCGGCCGGTCGCGACGCCCTGCGACGACAGCACCACCACCCGGCCGACGCCGGCCGTCCGAGCCGCGGCCAGTACGCCGTCCAAGGGCGCGAAACCGCCGGGCACCATCAGGAACAGCGCCTCGGCACCGTCCAAAGCGGACTCGACGCCGGGCACCACGCGCACGCCCTCCGGCACCTCCGCCGTCTCCTGGCGGGACACCGCCGTCACCTGCTCGCCGGCCGCGGCCAGCTCCCGCACCAGCGGCCTTCCGACATTTCCCGTCGCTCCCATGACTGTGATCATGCGGACGACGCTACATTCCGACGTATAGTAGGTACCTAGAGGAAAGTAATGGCTGGAGGCCCTGAAAGTGACCGGAACCACACCCGAGCTGGCCTGCCCGATCGCGCCGGTGGTCGACATCGTCTTCAGCCGCTGGACCACGCCGATCCTGTGGTCGCTCAAGGAATACGGGCGCCAGCGGTTCGTCGAGCTGGAACGCCGCATCGGCACGATCACACCGAAGGTGCTCACCCAGCGGCTGCGGCAGCTGGAACGCGACGGCCTCGTCGTGCGGACCTATCACGCGGAGGTCCCGCCGCGGGTGGAGTACGAGATCAGCGAACTCGGCCGCAGCCTCGGCCCGTTGTTCGCGAGCCTTTCCGAGTGGTCGGGCAACCTCGACCGGGTCGAAGCGGCCCGGGAGGCCTACGACAGCCGTTCCCGCAGCTCGTCGCGGTAGCCTCGGCGGCTTCGAACAACGCGCCGACGTCGGGGACCTGCACCCGGCAGCTCCCGTAGGACTCCGACGGGCCGAAGCCCGGGATCCCGGAGAAGTGCAGGTGCAGGTCCTCGCGCCGTAGCGCCTCGTACGGGTTCGGGCGGAGCCGGCGGTACGTCCACGTCCGCGCGGGCAGCACCGGAGTCGTCACGCCACCGGCCACGATCCCCGTCCTCGTATGCCATACGAAAACGACTTCACCGCTGGACGTCCAGATAGTCGAGGTTCGCGGGGCCGTCGGCGGTGGTCGCGGTGAGCCGCACCGTGTGCTGCCCCGAAGCCAGGCTCACGGCCTTCGTCACCGTGCTCCACGTCGTCCACGCGCCGGTCGCGGGGAACGGGACGCCGGTCGCGACGACCACGCCGTCGACCGAGACGTCCACCGGCCGCGCCGCCGCGGTGCCGTTCGCGTAGCCGAAGGTCAGCGCCGACGCCGGCCCGGGCACCTGCCACTCGACGTAGCTGCCGACCGCGTTGACGCCGTTCGCGAAGCCGGTTCCCGAGAAGCCCGCGTGGTTCGCGTCGACCGTGCCACCGGCCGAGAGCGTCGCGGATTCGGCCTCGTAACGCGACCCGGCACGAGAAACGCGGTACAGCACCGTCGCGTGCGAGGGCACCGACGCGCTGATCGACCCCGTCGTCGTCCGGCTTGCCTTGCTCCACAGGTCTTTCAGCGTGTACGCTGGCGCGCCGCCGATGCCGGTCGCGGCCGCCGTCGTGGCGATCGTCGCCGTCGCCCCGGTTTCGTTGGACAGTGCCACCGCGCGGTCACCGTTCGCCAGCACCTTGCTGTAGACGACGAGACCGGCGTTCGCGCCGAGCACCGTCGCCTGCTTGCCGAGGACGTCCTGATCGAGGGCGATGACGTCGGCGTTCTTGAGGATCGCGAAGTCGTCGTCGGACACCTTGCGCAGGTCGCTGCCGATCAGCAGCGGCGCCGCCATCATCGCCCAGAGGCTGAAGTGCGTGCGGTACTCCGCCGCGGTCATGCCGCCGTTCCCGACCTCCAGCATGTCCGGGTCGTTCCAGTGCCCCGGCCCGCCGTACTGCGCGAGCCCGCGGTTGGCCTGCGCCTTGCCGATCATGCTCGACCACTTGTCGGAGATGTCGCCGGTGGTGCGCCACAGGTTCCCGACGGGCGCGGCCCACGTCCACGGCTTGCTCTGGCCCCACTCGCAGATCGAGTACACGATCGGGCGGCCGGACTTCGCGAGCGCGTCCCGCATCGCCGTGTACCGCTGCTGCGCGTCGACACCCTGGTTGTTGCAGTTGTCGTACTTCAGGTAGTCGACGCCCCAGGAGGCGAACAGGTTCGCGTCCTGCTGCTCGTGCCCGAGGCCGCCGGGGAAGCCGGCCGTGTTGCACGTCTTGGTCCCGGCGCTGGTGTAGAGCCCGAACTTCAGACCTTTCGCGTGCACGTAGTCCGCGAGCGCCTTGATCCCGCCGGGGAAGCGCGCCGGGTCGGGCACCAGGTCACCCGACGGGTTCCGCGACGGCAGCGCCCAGCAGTCGTCGATGTTGACGTAGGTGTAGCCGACGTCCTTGAGCCCCTTGGCCACGAAGATGTCGGCGATGCCCTTGATCATCGTTTCGGTGAAATCGGCTCGGCAATGGGTGGAGTTCCAGTTGTTGAACCCCATCGGCGGGGTTCGGGCCAGGCCGTTCTCGAGGGCGAGGGCCGGGGCGGGCGCGATGGCCTGGACAAGAGGGAAACCGGTGACGACGAGCGCGAGCAAGGTCGCGAAACGCCGGAGCGGGGATGGTGCGCGCATGCGTACTCCCGGGGAAGACGTCGGAGGTCTATCCCGTTAGTTAAGAATCCTTCCCTTCACGCGGTCAAGACGTCATGCACGAAACATCAGATATGACGGCCAAAGTTTCCGGTGACCGGCTACTCCGCCACCTGGCGCGCCGTCGCCATCGCGCGTTCGGTCTCCCAGAACGCGCGCATCGACGTGATCAGGCCGTCCTCGCCCACCCGGTAGACGAACACCCCGTCCGTGTCGACGCGGTAGCCGCCCGGCAGGTACGTCGTGATCGTGCCGACGTTCGCCACCTCGTCACCCGCCGCGTGCGAATCGCGGATGACGAACTCGAAGCGCTCCACCGTGCCGATCGTCTTGTCCCAGAACGCGCTGATCCCGTCGCGGCCGTGGTGCCCCTTGCCCTCCTCGTCGAAGAACGACCGCCCGACCGGGTCCTCGACGACCCCGTCCGGCGCGAACAACCCCAGCCAGGCTTCCTTGTCCCCCGCCGTCACGGCGGTCATCGACGCGAGCGCCGCGCGCCGCGCCGGCGGCTGCTCCTTGTCGGTGTCCCAGCTGACCTGCACGCCCACGCCTCGTCACTCCCCGAACTTGTCGATGATCTCGGCCCCGAACTTGTGGATCGACTCCAGCTTCGGCTCGACCGGGGCGTCGAACCCGACGCCGTCGAACACCCACGGCATGGTGATGACGTCGGTGACGCCGGCCTCGGCCTGCTCGTGGTAACCGTCGAGGCCGAACTTGTCGATGCAGACGGCCTGGTACTCGAACGGGTCGTCGGCGCGGCCGCGCTCGGCCAGCAGCTCCTTCAGCCGGGCGATCGTCTCGCGCAGCTCCTCGAGCTTCATCATCGCCGACGACCAGCCGTCGGCGACGCGGGCCGCGCGCCGCAAGGCGACGTCGGTGTGGCCGCCGATGTAGAACGGCACGCGCTTCGGCGGCGCCGGGCTCATCTGCAGCTTGTCGAAGTCGTAGAACTCGCCGTGGTACTCGACCATGCCGCCGTCGAGGATCAGCCGGAGCACGTCGATGGCCTCGTCGACACGCTTGCCGCGCCGCTCGAACGGCACGCCGCAGTACTCGAACTCCTGCGGCAGCCAGCCGACCCCGAGGCCGAGACCGAACCGGCCGCCGGTGAGCACCGACGCCGAGCCGACCTGGCGCGCGAGCAGCACCGGGTTGCGGGAGCCCAGCTTCAGCACCGACGTGTAGAACTCGATGCGGCTGGTGACCGCGCCCATGGCGGCGGTCGCGACCAGCGGGTCGACCCAGGGTGTGTCGGCGGTCCAGAACCGGCTGCCGTCGGGGGTGTAGGGATAGTCTGTGGAGACCGTCTCCGCGTAGAAGAGCGAGTCCGGCAGGGCGATGGAGGCGAAGCCGGCCTCTTCCGCGGCCCGGGCGAGCTCGCCCAGCTGATCAAGCGGGTTCATCGCGATCGACAGGGTGAACTTCATAGCACGGAACTATAACGTGTTCTAGTTTCTTCGGCCAGGCCTGACGGTGTGCCCGATCACGCTCCGGGAACCCTCCGCGTAACGTCCGCGTTGTCCGAATCAAAGGTGACTTCCGGTCACCGGGCACCGAGCTTCTGGGAGTGGTCCATGGGCACCGCGATCTTCCTGATCGTGCTCGTCGTCGTGATCGTCGGTGGCGGCCTCTATTTCTCGCGGCAGCGCGCCGCGGCCCGGCAGCGGGAGCTCGACGACGCCAAGGCCGACGCCCGCCGGCTCGTCGAGCGGCTCGGCGGCCAGGTCCTCAACATCAACGGCAACGACACCGCGTCGCAGCAGGCGATGGCGGACGCCGCCGAGCGCTACAACGCGGCCGGCTCGCAGATGGAACAGGCCCGCACGATCGAGCAGGCCCGGCTGGTCAAGGACACCGCCGTCGAAGGCCTCTACTACGTCCGCGCCGCGCGGGTCGCGATGGGCATGGACCCGGGCCCGCAGCTGCCGGAGGAGGCCGAGCGCGAGCGCGCCGGCAAGGTGACCGAGCGCCGTGACGTCGACGTCGAGGGCCAGCACTACGCCGCGTCCCCCGAAGCCGGCCAGGACACGCCGTACTACTACCCCGGCGGCCGCGTCGCCGGGCGTCCGGTGCCGCAGGGCTGGTACAGCGAGCCGTGGTGGAAGCCCGCGCTCATCGCCGGCGCCTGGGGCCTCGGGTCGATGTTCCTGTTCAGCGCGATGTTCTCCGGCATGGGCGGCATCGCCAGCGCCGGGGCCTGGGAGTCGGGCTACGACGCCGGCCAGCAGGACGCGCTCGAGTCCGGTGACATGGGCGGCGACGGCGGTGGCGATGGCGGCGGTGACGGCGGCGGCGACTTCGGCGGCGGTGACGGCGGCGGCCAGGACTTCGGCGGCGGCGGTGACTGGGGCGGCGGCGGTTTCGACGGCGGCGGCTTTGACGGCGGTGGCTTCGACGGGGGCGGTTTCGACTTCTGAGCACCGGCTGGCATCCTCCTGGACGACGTTCGGGAGGATGCCGTGGCGACAGTCCTGATCCCCGTCCCGGCCCGGGACTCGGACCCGTCCGAGGTGGCCGTCAGCTGGGCGGTGCTGAGCCGGGACCACACGGTCGTCTTCGCGACCCCCGGCGGCGAGCAGGCTGCCTGTGACGAGCTGATGGTCACCGGCGAAGGCCTCGATCCGTGGAGCCGTGTACCCGGCTTGAAGAAGCTCACCGCGCTCGGCCGCGTGCTGCGAGCCGACGAAGCCGCGCGTGACGCCCACCGCGCGCTGCTCGCGGATCCCGCGTGGCGCACCCCGATCCGCTGGGACGAAGTCGAGCTCGACGACTTCGACGGTGTGCTGCTGCCCGGCGGGCACCGCGCCCGCGGCATGCGCGAGGACCTGGAAAGCCCGCTGCTGCAGGAGACCGTCGTCGACGCCTTCCGCCGCGACCTGCCGGTCGGCGCGATCTGCCACGGCGTCCTGCTCGCCGCCCGCAGCATCGACCCGGACACCGGACGTTCGGTGCTGCACGGCCGTACGACGACGGCCCTGACCTGGCGGCTGGAGCGCACGGCGTGGCGGCTCGCGCGCCGGACCCGCTTCTGGGACCCGGGTTACTACCGCACCTACCTCGAGGAACCGGGCCAGCCCGAGGGATACCTGTCGGTGCAGCAGGAGGTCACCCGCGCGCTGGCGCGTCCCGAGGACTTCCTGGACACGGCCGACCGCGTCCAGGCGAGCGGCCGGGCCCGCGACCGGCTCGACGACGCCCGCCCGGCGTTCGTCGTCGAGGACGGCAACTACGTCTCGGCCCGCTGGCCCGGCGACGTGCACACGTTCGCGAAGGCGTTCGCCCAGCGGCTCTGACTCAGGCCGGCTGGCAGGTCGGGCACCAGTAGAGGTTCCGCCCCACCAACGACGACGTCTCCACCGGCGTCCCGCACACCAGGCACGGCTCGCCGGCGCGGCGGTAGACGTACACCTCGCCGCCGTGGCGGTCCACACGCGCCGCCCGCCCCATGGCCTCCGGCAGGTGCTCCGGGCGGACCGTGTCGATGCGGCCGACGCGGACGCCGTCGCGCATCAACGTCACCAAGTCGGCCCACATGTCGTCCCACAATGCGCGGTCCAGCGCGCGACCCGGCGTCAGCGGCGCGACACCGTGGCGGAACAGGACTTCGGCGCGGTAGACGTTGCCGACACCGGCCAGCACGGCCTGGTCCATCAGCAGCGCGGCGATCGAGACCTTCGACTTCGAGATCCGCGCCCACGCCTTGTCCGGCTTCGCGTCCCGGCGCAGCGGGTCGGGGCCGAGACGCGCCTTGATGGCGTCGGCCTGGGCCGGGTCCAGCAGCTCGCACGTGTTGGGGCCGCGCAGGTCCGTCCACTGCGTCCGGCCGACCAGCCGCATCCGGACCTGGCCGACCGGCGGCGGCGCGGGCAGCTTGCCCTCGCCGAAGACGCCGATCAGCCCGAGGTGGATGTGCACGATCCCGCGGGGACCGTAGTCGTGGAACAGGTGCTTGCCGTGCGCCTCGGCGCCGACGAGCACCTGACCGTCCAAACGGGACGCCTCGGCGGCGAAGCGGCCCTGCGGGCTGCTCACCTCGACCGGGGCCCCGGCGTAGCGGCGCTTGTGCAGCCGCGCCAGCCGGTGGAGCGTGTGCCCCTCGGGCATCAGGCCTCCGGCAGGGCCGGCGGGGTCCCGGTGCGCTCGTAGTCGAGCAGCTGCCGCACGCGGCGGGCGTGCCGCTCCTCCGGCGAAACCTCGGTCGCGAGGAACGCTTCGACGATCTCGGTGGCCTGCTCGACGGTGTGCATCCGGGCGCCGACGCCGATCAGCTGGGCGTGGTTGTGCTCCCGGCACAGCTGGGCGGTCTCGACGCTCCAGGCCAGGCCGGCCCGCGCGCCGGGCACCTTGTTGGCGGCGATCTGCTCGCCGTTGCCCGAGCCGCCCACGACGATGCCGCGGCTGCCCTCGTCCGCCACGACCCGCAACGCCGTCTCGACGCAGTAGGCCGGGTAGTCGTCGGCCGCGTCGTAGACCCGCGGGCCGATGTCGGTGACCTCGTGGCCCTGCTTCTCCAGGTGAGCCACCAGGTGGTTCTTCAGCTCGAAGCCGGCATGGTCGGATCCCAAGTAGACACGCACGGCGGGAAGTCTGCCATCACGGCCGGTTTCCGGCATGCTCCGGGGGTGGGGATCTGGGAGCAGACGGGGCACGACGTCCGGCTCGACTGGGGCGGTGAAGGCGTGACCGCGCTCGGCCGGGAATGCGCGGTGCTGATCGTCGTCGACGTGCTTTCCTTCGGCACCACCACGGATCTCGTGGTCGGCCGCGGCGGGCGGGTGCTGCCGGTGCGATGGCGCGACGAACGCGGCGTCGCGCTCGCGCGGGCCGCCGGAGCCGTCATCGCCGGTGAGGGCACGTTCACCCTGCGGCCGTCGTCTGTGACGGACATCCCTCCCGGCACGCTCCTCGCGCTCACCTCCCCGAACGGCGCCACCCTGTGCGCCGCCGCCGCGGCGACCGGCGCCCGGGTGCTGGCCGGTTGCCTGCGCAACGCGTCCGCCGTGGCCGCCAGGGCGCACGAGCTGGGCGGTCCGATCGGGGTGATCGCGGCCGGGGAACGCTGGGGTGTGACCATGTCCGGCGACGGTGACACGTTCGGGCCGCTGCGGCCCTGCGTCGAGGACCAGATGGGCGCGGGCGCGATCGCCGCCGCGCTGGCCCGGCTCGGGTGCACACTGTCGCCCGAAGCCGCGCTGGCGGCGCGCGTGGTGGACGTCGCGGCGGTCGCGGACTGCGTGTCCGGGCGCGAGCTGACCGAGGCGGGGCACGGCGGCGACGTCGCGCTGGCCGCACAGATCGACGTGAGCGACGCCGCTCCCGTCCTGCACGAAGGAGTCCTGCGATGACCGGTCACTGGGTCGAGGTCGCCGACGGCGTGCACGCACGGCGGTACGAGGAGCTGGACCTGACCGTCGGGCTGGTCGTCGGGGCCGACCGCTGCCTGGTCATCGACACCCGCGGCGACCTGGACCAGGGCGCCGAGCTGGCGAAGGCGGTGCGCGAGCTGACGCCGCTCCCGTGGGCGGTCGCGTTCACGCACGCGCACTTCGACCACACCTGGGGCACCGAGCGGTTCCTGCCGTGCGCGGTCTGGGCGCACGAGGGCTGCCGCGCCGAGCTGACCGAATACGCCGAGGGCGCGCGGGAGAAGTGGATGGCCTACTACCGCGAGGAAGGCAAGCCGGCGATCGCCAACGCCATCGCGCGCACCACGTTCGTCGTCCCCGACCACCTGTTCAGCGACCGGACCGAGCTCGACCTCGGCGGCCGGACGGCGGTGCTGCTGCACCCCGGCCGCGCCCACACCGACCACGACGTGATCGTGCACGTGCCGGACGCGGACGTCGTGTTCGCCGGTGACATCGTCGAGAACGCCGAACACGGCTTCAGCGCGTTCTCGTTCAGCCCCGACTCGGACCTGACCGCCTGGCCGGACACCCTCGACACGCTGCTGGCGCTGGAACCGCGCGTGGTCGTCCCCGGCCACGGCGACCCGGTCGACGCCGACTTCGTCCGCTACCACCGCCACGGCCTGCACGAGCTGATCGCCCTGAAGGCGGCGGTCGGACGCGGCGAGTCGACCGAGGCGGCGGCGGTCGCGGCGTCCCGCTACCCCGCCGACGTCACCTCGGCCGCCCTCAAGACCCCTTAGCCGAAGTTCAGCTCGCCCGTTCGGGTGCGCTTGAGCTCGAAGAAGTCCGGGTAGCTCGACAGCGCGACCGCGCCGTCGAACACCTTCAGGGCGTCCTCGCCGCGCGGGATCGAGCTGAGGACCGGGCCGAAGAACGCCACGCCGTCGATGTGGATCGTCGGGGTGCCGACGTCCATGCCGACCGGGTCCATGCCCTCGTGGTGGCTCTTCCGCAGGGCCTCGTCGTACTCGGTGGAGTGCGCGGCGTCGTACAGCTCGGCCGGCGCGCCGATGGCGGCCAGGGCTTCCTTGATCACCGCGTCGCGGTCCTTGTTGTCCTGGTTGTGGTAGCGGGTGCCGAACTCGGTGTAGTAGTCGCGCAGCACCTCTTCGCCCTTGAGCTGGGACAGCGCGACCGCCACGCGCACCGGGCCCCAGCCCTGCGCCAGCGACTCCTTGTACTTCTCCGGCAGCTCGTCGCGGCCCTCGTTGAGCACCGAAAGGCTCATGATCCGGAAGTTCAGGTCGAGGTTGCGGTGCTTCTCGACCTCGAGGATCCAGCGCGAGGTGATCCAGGCGAACGGGCAGATCGGGTCGAAGTAGAAATCGACCTTCGTAGGCTGCTCGGCAGCGGTCATCGAGTACTCCTGTGCGCATAAGTCGACGTCGGCGTGTGGGCAGGGCCCACACTGCGGGCCAACACCGGGGAGCGCACGCTTGTTCCCTTATCGCCCGCCACCCCGTCCCCATGATTGGATGCGGGGAGCCTGAAATCCGATCCCACGACCAGAGGTGCCTGTGCCCGCCCCCAACCTGACCCGCGATCTCGCCAAGCTGCGCGCGGATCTGCTCGAAGTCACCGGCTACGACATCGAGCTCGATCTGACCGACGGCCACGGCGGACCCGGGGAGAAGACCTTCGCGTCGAAGACGACCGTCCGGTTCGCCAGCGCCAAGGCAGGCGAACGGACCTGGATCGACCTCGTCGCCGACCGCGTGCACGCCGCCACGCTCAACGGCACGGACGTCGACGTGAGCGCCTACGTCGAGGACAAGGGCATCGCGCTGGCGGACCTGGCCGAGAAGAACGAGCTCACGGTCACCGCCGACTGCCGCTACATGAACACCGGTGAGGGCCTGCACCGGTTCGTCGACCCGGTCGACGACGGTGTCTACCTGTACACCCAGTTCGAGACGGCCGACGCCAAGCGCATGTTCGCCTGCTTCGACCAGCCGGACCTGAAGTCGGTCTACCGGCTCACGGTGATCGCGCCGAAGGACTGGAAGGTCGTCTCCAACACGCTCGCCGAATCCACCGAGGAGACGCCCGAGGGCGCCGTCCGGACGGTCTTCAAGGAGTCCGAGCGGCTCTCGACCTACCTGGTCGCGCTGATCGCCGGGCCGTACGCCGAGTGGCACGACGAGTACACCGACGCGCACAAGACGATCCCGCTGGGCATCTACTGCCGCGCGTCGCTGTCCGACCACATGGACGCCGACCGGCTGTTCACCGAGACCAAGCAGGGTTTCGGCTTCTACCACGAGAAGTTCGGCACCCCGTACCCGTTCTCCAAGTACGACCAGCTGTTCGTGCCGGAGTTCAACGCGGGCGCGATGGAGAACGCCGGCGCGGTCACGTTCCTCGAGGACTACGTCTTCCGCAGCCGCGTCACCCGCTACGCCTACGAGCGGCGCGCCGAGACGCTGCTGCACGAGATGGCGCACATGTGGTTCGGCGACCTGGTCACCATGCGCTGGTGGGACGACCTGTGGCTGAACGAGTCGTTCGCGACCTTCGCCAGCGTGCTCGCCCAGGCCGAGGCCACCGAGTACAAGAACGCGTGGACCAGCTTCGCGAACATCGAGAAGTCGTGGGCCTACCGCCAGGACCAGCTGCCCTCGACGCACCCGATCGCGGCGGACATCGTCGACCTGCACGCGGTCGAGGTGAACTTCGACGGCATCACCTACGCCAAGGGCGCGAGCGTGCTGAAGCAGCTCGTCGCCTACGTCGGCCTGGAGCACTTCCTGGACGGGCTGAAGGTCTACTTCGGCAAGCACGCCTGGGGCAACGCGACGCTGGCCGACCTGCTGGGTGCGCTGGAAGAGGCGTCCGGGCGCGACCTGTCGTGGTGGAGCGCGCAGTGGCTGGAAACGACCGGCCTGAACTCGCTGAGCCCCCGCTACGAAGTCGGCGCGGACGGCACGTTCACCTCGTTCGCCGTCGTGCAGTCCGGCGCCAAGCCAGGCGCCGGTGAGCTGCGCACGCACCGCGTGGCCGTGGGCATCTACGACGAGGACGGCACCGGCAAGATCGTCCGCACCCACCGCGTCGAGCTGGACGTCGACGGCGAGCGCACCGAGGTGCCGGACCTTCTCGGCCAGGCCGCGGGCAAGCTCGTGCTGGTCAACGACGACGACCTGACCTACTGCACGATGCGGCTCGACCCGGCGTCGCTGACCACGCTGATCGACCGCGTGGCCGACATCACCGAGCCGCTGCCGCGCACGCTGTGCTGGTCGGCGGCGTGGGAGATGACCCGCGAGGCCGAGCTGAAGGCCCGCGACTTCGTCACCCTGGTGCAGCGCGGCATCCACACCGAGAGCGAGGTCGGCGTCGTCCAGCGGCTGCTGCTGCAGGCCCAGACCGCGCTGAACTCCTACGCCGAGCAGGGCTGGGCGGCCTCGACCGGCTGGCCGGCGTTCACCGGGCGGCTGCTGGAGCTGGTCCGCGGCGCCGAGGCGGGCTCGGACCACCAGCTGGCGTTCGTGAACTCGCTGGCCGGTTCGGTGCTGGACGACGACACGCTCGCGGTGGTCGCCGGCTGGCTCGACGGCTCGGCCCCGCTGGCGGGCCT
Source organism: Amycolatopsis sp. NPDC049252 (assembly GCF_043197175.1). Taxonomy (NCBI): domain Bacteria; kingdom Bacillati; phylum Actinomycetota; class Actinomycetes; order Pseudonocardiales; family Pseudonocardiaceae; genus Amycolatopsis; species Amycolatopsis sp. NPDC049252. The sequence goes on along the minus strand of NZ_JBICSQ010000006.1, from coordinate 35,040 downwards.
GTCCGTCGACACCGACCTGCGCTGGCGGCTGCTGCACGCGCTGGTCTCGCACGGCAAGGCGGACTCGGCGGAGATCGACGCCGAACTGGCCCGCGACAACACGGCCACCGGCCGCCGCCAGGCGGAACGCGCCCGCGCCCTGCGCCCGACGGCGGAGGCCAAGGCCGACGCGTGGCAGCGCGCGGTCTACGACGACGAGCTGCCGAACGCGGTCAGCGACTCGCTCATCTCGGGCTTCTCGCACCCGGGCCAGAAGGCGCTGCTCGGCGAGTACGTCGCGAAGTACTTCGAGGTGATCGACGAGGTGTGGCAGCGGCGCTCCAGCGAGCGCGCGCAGCCGACGGCGATCGGGCTGTACCCGTCGTGGGCTGTCGAGCCCGCGACGGTGACGGCGTCCGACGAGTGGCTGAAGGGCGACCACGCGCAGGCCCTGCGCCGGCTGGTCTCCGAAGGCCGGGCGGGCATCGTCCGGGCCCTGGCGGCCCGCGACTTCGACGCCCAGGCCTGATACGCCCCACTGTGGCGTTCGGTGCGGCTGACGCACCGAACACCACACTGGGGCTTGGGGACCGGCACCGCACGCAACGGGCCCCGCACCGGGTGGTGCGGGGCCCGTTGGCTTGTCTGGGTCAGCGGGGCGCGGGGCCCGCCTGGTCGGACAGCATGCGGAGCGCGTTGACGAGGCCGTTGACCAGGCCGCGGACCAGGTCACCCTCCTTGAACGACGCCACCATGCTCGCGATCGCGAGCTTGCAGCCGCGGTCGGGGAGGCGGCTGTAGGCCGTCTTGCCCGTGACGATCTCGATCAGCCGCTCGCCGGGCGAGACCGCGATCAGGACCGAGTTGGCCGGGTTCGACGTCGTCGAGTGCAGCCTCTCCGCCGTCGCGCGGCTGTCCTGGCCGCCCAGCTCGCCGAGGTACAGGCTGAAGTCCAGGCCGGTCTCCCGGCTCGCGAACGTCAGCGCCTCGTCCAGGCGGGCCAGCTGGCGGGTGGTGAACGGCCCGGCCGGAGCGGCGGGCTCGTACATCTTGGCGGCCGACACGCGGCCGCTGGACGTCAGCGCTTCGCCGTAGCCCAGCTCGGACTCGTCGACGCGCTTCGTCAGCTCACCAGTTGCCACGAGCGCCTCCCGCCGCGGTCGAGGTGTCCGTGGACACCGTGCTGCCTCCGGCACCGGCGTGCCGGTGCCCCTCGCCGACCCCTTCGGGATTGGCGCTCCACCACATGGCCGGATAGTCCCAGGCCTGGCCGGACCGGTACCGCGGGGCGCCGCCGGACCTGCGCCGGAGCGTCAGGAGGCCGGCGAAGCCGTAGATGGCCAGCGGGATCACGGCGAAGACCAGGATCGTCTCGACGATGTTCACGGCGCTGAGCGTATCGGATGACCTCCGGAGACACCGAAGCCACCGCGCGCGCCGCGCTCGACCGTTCGTCGTAAGCCAACCGCCGTCCGCCGCTTGGCTCGCGGGCACTGGAACGTTGGGGCGAAGACCGTCGGGCCGAAAGGTTGCAACTCAACGTACAGGCGGCCGCACCCGCCGCTGTCGTCTTGTCGTTGCCTTGAAATCCTCGTAGCTTTTTCACCTGTACGGGCCTTGCGCCCCGCTCCCCAGCCCCAGCACGTTACGCACCGGTCTCAGGAGGCCTTGCCATGAACAGCGCCCACACCCCCGCACAGGCGATCACCGAGACCAAGTCATCACTCAACGACATCGAATTCGTGCCCGGAACGCGCGTGACGGCGGGCACAAGGGTTACCCGGGGTACACGCGTCACTCGGGGTACTCGCGTGACCATGGGCACCCGGGTGACGGCGGGCACGCGGGTCACGCGCGGGACGCGGGTCACCCGGGGCACCCGCGTCACGATGGGCACGCGGGTGACGGCCGGTACGCGCGTCACCTGTGGCACCCGCGTCACGCGCGGCACCAGGGTCACCCGGGGCACGCGCGTCACCATGGGGACCCGCGTCACCTGCCAGAACGAGTACGCGCTCGCCGCCTGAGCCCCGCCTGGTCACCAGGGCCGCTCGCACCACCTGAAGACATGCGCAAGCACCCGGCTCGCCCCGGCCGCCGCAAGGCAGCCGGGGCGCCGTTATGTGCGGGACCCGGGCGTCAGGCCGCGGACCCGAGATAAGGCCGCCAGAGCGGGTCGGCCTCCTTGGAGTGGGCGAGCAGCCGCCAGTGCGGGCCGTGCGGGGCCCGCGGGACGACGCGCAGCCGCCAGTTGATCTCCGAGAGCAGCCGGTCCGCTTTGCGGTGGTTGCACTTGGCGCAACAGGCGACGCAGTTGGTCCAGCTGTGGGGTCCGCCACGGCTGCGCGGGATGACGTGGTCGATCGTCTCGGCCCGCCCTCCGCAGTAGGCGCAGCGGTACCGGTCGCGGTGCATCAGCCCGGCCCGGGTCAGCGGCACCTGGGCCCGGTAGGGCACCCGCACGTACGTGCTGAGCCGGATCACCGAGGGCAGGGGCAGCGACACCGTGGCGGCGTGCAGCTCGACGCCACCGGGATCGCCGTGCACCACTTCGGCCTTGCCGCACATGACGAGCACGACAGCGCGGCGCAGGGGCAGCGCGGTCAGTGGCTCGAAGGTGGCGTTGAGCAGGAGCACCCGGCGCCGGCCCCAGGCCGGAGCCGCCGGATCCCGGCCTCTACTACGCTGTCCGGGCGGGCGGGTAACTCCCCCTGGGCGGTTCCCCGGCCCGGCCGGGACGGATCCGCCGGATGCGGAACCCCCCGGATAGGCGCGCAGGACCACCTCTGGCGTCTCGTCGGCCATGGCTTGGCCGGAGACGCCGCGGGGGCTGGGTTGTCGGTCTGGCACTCGACCACCTCCAGGGGCGTAGGCATAGTCGACCACAGAACAGGCCCCCAGCGCACGTGTGTTACAAGACGTGTCACATCCGCGCGACCCAACATCCACTCGAAGTTGGGGAAACCGACCTGATCGGAAGGATGATCGAACTCCCGTGTCCCCCTTGCTCACCGCCGCCGGCGACTCGACGCCGTGCATCCGCGACGCCTCCACCTTGTGTTTCCAGGTGTTCAAGGTCACCGGCAACGAGTGGCTGGCCGGCTCGACGAACTGGCTGCTCACCAAGCCGCTGAAGATCCTGATGATCATCGTGATCGCGTTCCTGGTGCGATTGCTGATCAGACGGGTCATCAACCGCGTCACGACGCTGCCCAAGACGGGTGGCAAGCTCCCGTCGCTGCTGCGCCCCCTGCGCGAGCGCGCTCCCGAGGTGCTCGGCTCCGCCGTCATCGAACGGCGCCGCCAGCGCGCGACGACCATCGGCTCGGTGCTGAAGTCGATGGCCACGTTCCTGGTCTACGGCCTCGCGTTCATCCTCGTGCTGGGCGAACTGGGCCTCAACCTGGGGCCGATCATCGCGTCGGCCGGCATCATCGGCGTCGCCATCGGGTTCGGCGCCCAGAACCTCGTGCGGGACTTCCTGTCCGGCATCTTCATGATGATCGAGGACCAGTACGGCGTCGGCGACGTCGTCGACATCGGCGAGGCGACCGGCACCGTCGAGGCCGTCGGCCTGCGGATCACCACGCTGCGCGACCTCAAGGGCACGGTCTGGTACGTCCGCAACGGCGAGGTCCTGCGCGTCGGCAACTCCAGCCAGGGCTTCGCGGTCGCGGTGGTCGACGTCCCGTTGGGGTACTCGGCCGACGTCGAACGCGCGTCCACGGTGCTCATGCAGGCCGCCTCCAAGGCGACGGAGAGCGAAGCGCTGCAGGCGAACGTCCTCGAGCCGCCGGAGATGCTGGGCGTGGAGAGCGTCACCCCGGAGGGCATCCAGCTGCGCCTGACCGTGAAGGTCCGCCCGGGCAAGCAGTGGCTGGTGCAGCGCGCCCTGCGCGGCCAGCTGCTCGCCGCCCTGGAGGAAGCCGGCTTCGAGCCCCCGCTCGGCCGGCTGTTCCCCGCGGTGGCCCCGGCGATCGAGAAGTAGCCGCGGACGGCGGCGGCCGCCCTTCCCGGCCGCCGCCGTTACGCTGGGAAACGGTTTTGCGACGATGCGGAACGAGCGGTACCGGGCGTCGGGAACCTTTACGGGAAGGGCAAAATGGAGGCGTGTCTGCAGTGAGCGAACCGGCGAACCTGTACGAAGCGGTGGGCGGCGAACCCACGTTCCGCCGGATCGTCGGGCGGTTCTACGAGGAAGTCGCGCGGGACGAGATCCTGCGCCCCCTCTACCCGGAGGAGGACCTCGGCCCGGCCGAGGACCGCTTCCGGCTGTTCCTGATGCAGTACTGGGGCGGCCCGCACACCTACTCCGACCAGCGCGGGCACCCGCGGCTGCGGATGCGGCACGCGCCGTTCAAGATCGGGCCGATCGAGCGGGACGCGTGGCTGCGCTGCATCCGCATCGCGGTGGACGAGGAGAACCTCGACGAGCCCTACCGGCAGCAGCTGTGGGCCTACCTGGAGATGGCCGCGCACAGCATGATGAACAGCTTCGTCTGATGAGACCCGGGAGCTGGTGGCAGGAAGCCGTCTTCTACCAGGTCTACGTGCGCTCGTTCGCCGATTCGGACGGCGACGGCGTCGGCGACCTGGAAGGCATCCGGTCCCGGCTCGGTTACCTGGAGCTGCTGGGCGTCGACGCGCTGTGGCTGACGCCGTTCTACCGCTCCCCCATGGCCGACCACGGGTACGACATCGCCGACCCGCGTGACGTCGACCCGATGTTCGGCACCCTCGGCGACTTCGACGTCCTGCTGACCGAGGCGCACAAGCGCAAGATCAAGGTCACCGTCGACGTCGTGCCCAACCACACCAGCAACCAGCACGCCTGGTTCAAGTCGGCGATGGCGGCGGCGCCGGGCAGCCCGGAGCGCGAGCGCTACGTCTTCCGCGACGGCGTCGGCCCGCGCGGCGAGGACCCGCCGAACAACTGGGTCAGCGCGTTCGGCGGCCCGGCCTGGACCCGGGTGCCGGACGGCCAGTGGTACCTGCACCTGTTCGCCCCGCAGCAGCCGGACCTGAACTGGGCCAACCCGGAGGTCGCCGCCGACCTGGAGCGCACCCTGCGCTTCTGGCTCGAACGCGGGGTCGACGGCTTCCGCATCGACGTCGCGCACGGCATGGCCAAGCCGCCGGGCCTGCCGGACATGGATCCGCGGGCCGGCGGGTTCACCCCGACCCACTACTACGACCCGCGCTGGGACTACGACGGCGTCCACGAGATCCACCAGATGATCCGCAAGGTGCTCGACGAGTTCCCGGAGACCATGGCGGTCGGCGAGATCTGGGTGACCGACGAGGAGCGCCTCTCCCGCTACCTGCGGCCCGACGAGCTGCACCTGGCGTTCAACTTCCGCCTGGTGCTCACCCACTTCGACGCCGACGCCATGCGCACGGCGATCCAGCGGTCCCTGACGGTCCCGGCGAAGGTCGGTGCCCCGGCGACCTGGACGCTGAGCAACCACGACGTCTGGCGCCAGGTCAGCCGCTACGGCGGCGGGGCGCAGGGCGTGCGCCGTGCCCGGGCGATGGCGCTGGTCGAGCTGGCCCTGCCCGGCGCGGTCTACCTGTACAACGGCGAAGAGCTGGGCCTGGCGAACGTCGACCTGTCCTTGGACGAGATGGCCGACCCACGTGCGAAGACGAGCGGCGCCGAGTTCGGCCGAGACGTCTCCCGGGTGCCGCTGCCGTGGGAGGGCGACCTGCCGCCGTTCGGGTTCTCCCGCAACCCGCGCACCTGGCTGCCGATGCCGGGTGAGTGGGCCGAGCTGACGGTCGAGAAGCAGATAGAAGACGCCGACTCGACGCTCTCCCTGTACCGGGCGGCGATCGAGCTGCGGAAGACGCACTCGGCGTTCAGCGGCGACGAGCTGGAGTGGTACGGCGCACCCGCGGGGTGCTTCGCGTTCCGGCGCCGGGGTGGCGGGCTGGTGTGCGCGCTGAACACGTCGGCCAGTCCGATCGCGCTGCCGCCGGGAGAGGTCCTGCTGTCGAGCAGCCCGCTGGTGGACGGGAAGCTGCCCGCCGACTCTGCCGCCTGGCTGGTCTAAACGCGCGGAATCCAGGTGCCCGGCTTGACGACTTCGGCCGCTTCGGGCACGGAACCGTGGGTGATCCGGTTGACGCGCTGGTGGGACAGGCCGACCAGGTCGGCGATCGCCCGTTGCGGGATCTGCCCGTTCAGCGTCGTGACCAGCCGGGCGCGGACCTCTTCGCGCCACCGAGCCACCTCTTCGGCGACCTTGTCCGCCTCCTGGTACTGCAGGACGAGGTCGGTCGCGTCCGCGTCGTCGAACTCGTAGCGCCATCGGAGGTGGAACCGCTCGGTGGGGAGACCGGTCAGGTTCGCGACGATCTTCCGCATGCCGGGGTCGACGTCGCCGAACTGCCTGTACTCGCCCGCGGCGCCGTCGAGGCCGTCGGTCACCTTGGCGGTCCACACGCCGGCTTCGCGGGTCACGGTCACGGTGAACGCCGGGAACCTCATCAACTGGCTCACCTCCGCCGGGAAGGCGCGGACTGTAACCAATCGGTCACGGCCCTGTCAACCGCCCTGGTCACCCGAACCCGAGCCGTCGTCGAAAGCCCCGCTCGCCAGCCACGCCACCAGCGCCGCGGCCTGGAGGTAGGGCGCCGCCTGGGCAGCCGCCCGGCCCGCCGCACGCGTGCGGCCCCACCTCTCAGGTCGCTCGGCGCGCTCCGGCGCCTGCTCCCCCGGCCGGCGGTCGCGCCGCCACGGCGTCTCGTCCGCGCGGACCTCGTCGAGGAAGTCCGCCGTCGGGTCGTCGTCCGGGGTCATGGCTCCAGGGTGCCACCGATCGCGCGGACCGGCGGCCGCCGGGAGAACAGTCGTAAGAACTCCGTCAGAACAGCAGCGGCAGCAGGGCGTGGCGGCGGCGCAGGATCGCGCCGTAGCGGGCGTCCAGGCGCAGCCACGAGTCCGTCGCCGTCACGCGGACGACGTCGCCCTCGACGCCCGAGTCCACGAAACCCATGCCGGACAACGCGAACAGGCAGCGCATCTGGACCTTGACCTCCAGCGAGCCGCCGCTGACGGTGAGCACCGCCTGGTCCATCAGCGACGCCGGCGGGTTGCCGTGCGGGCCGGCGTTGTCGCGGGCCAGCGTGACCCCGCGGTCGGCCAGCTCCGCCACGACGTGCGCCGGGAGCTCGTCGACCAGCTGCCAGCGGCCGGTCGGCGGCAGCTCGCCGTGCCACAGCAGGTCACGGGCCGGGCCCGGGTCCATCCGCGGCCCGCCCGCGACCGTCAGGGCGGCGAGCAGCTCGTTGCCGGACACCGTGACGTCGCCGGGGGTGACGTCGCCGGCCACCGCGCGGGTCGCCAGGCACTCGAACGGCGTCACCGTCCACGCCTCGACCACCCCGTCACCGCGTTGGCGCAGCCGGACGGCCGTCTGGCCGTCCAGCCGGACCGCGCGGGCGACGAACGCACCGAGGGTCTCCCGGTCCGCCGCGTCCGGCACCAGCAACTCAGGCATCCGCGAACCCCTGCTTCAGAAACTCCGACTCGGGCGGGGTGAGCCTACGCGGCCGCAACGCGACGGTGTCGTACGGCGCCAGCACCGTCTCCGCGGTGACCGCGACCGGGTCCGACTCCGCCGGCCCGCCGTGCACGCGGTAGGACAGCGTGAAGCTCGCCGCCTTCAGCTCGGTCAGGTCGATGTCGACGCGGAGCTCCTGCCCGGACACCACGATCGGCCTGCGGTAGGCCACCGCGAGCTTGACCACGACGATCCCCTTGGGCAGCTGCTCCAGCCCGGCCGAGACGGCCCCCTCGAACAGCAGCGGGATGCGGGCCTCTTCGAGCAGCGTCACCATCTTGGCGTGGTTGACGTGCCCGTAGACGTCCATGTCCGTCCAGCGCGGGCGGACCAGCGAAACGTAGGTCACCGCACCGTGCTCCGGATCTGGCGGGCCGCCACCGAAAGGGTCGCCAGGTCGAGCCGGCCGGACTTGGTGATCTCGTCGAGCGCGACCCGCGCCCGCTGCAGCCGGGACGAGTTGGTCTTCTCCCACTGCGCGATCTTGTCGTCCGCCGACGACCCCGGGTCGCTGTGCCGCAACGCGTCCAGCGTGATCGCCCGCAGCGAGCCGTAGACGTCGTCGCGCAGCGAAAGCCGGGCGAGGGCGTGCCAGCGGTTGCCGCGTTCGAGCGCGCTGATCTCGGTGAGCATCTTGTCGACGTCCAGGTGCGCCGAAAGGGCGTAGTACAGCTCCGCCGTCTCGGCCGGGCTGTGCGTCGCGTCCACGCCGATCTGCTGCTCGGCCAGCTCCGCCACCTCGGTGACGTCGAGCAGGCCGTAGGTGTGCAGCAGCAGCGCGATCCGGCGGGCGAGCCCGGCCGGGACGTGGCCGGCGATCAGCTCGTCGGTCTTCGCCTGCACCGTCTCCGCTTCCCGGCCGCGCAGCAGGTCGCCGATCTTCGGCACCAGCGCGTTGAGGACGCGGCCGAAGCGGTTGATCTCCGCCAGCGGCGCGAGCGGCTGCGGCCGGTTGGTGAGGAACCAGCGCGCGGCCCGGTCGAGCAGCCGTCGCGTCTCCAGCACCATCTCGTCGGCGAGGTCGGTGTGCACGACGTTGTCCAGCGCGTCGATCTCGTCGCGCAGCGCCGGGAGGTCGAACACGCGCGTGACGACGGCGTACGCGCGCACCGCGTCGGTCGCCGTCGCGTTCATCTCCTCCATCAGCCGGTAGACGAACGAGATGCCGCCGCCGTCGACGACCTCGTTGGCGATCAGCGTGGTGATGATCTCGCGGCGCAGCGGGTGCTCGCCGATCGCCGGCGCGAACCGCTCGCGCAGCGGCTTCGGGAAGTACTCCGGCAGCCGGCTCGCGAAGACCTGCGAGTCGGGCAGGTCGCTGGCCAGCAGCTCGTCCTTCAGCTCCAGCTTGACGTGCGCCAGCAGCGTCGCCAGCTCCGGCGAAGTGAGGCCCTTGCCCGCCTTCTCCAGCTCGCGGAACTCGGAGTTGCTCGGCAGTGCTTCGAGCTTGCGGTCGAAGGCGCCCGCGGCGACCAGGGCCTGCACCTGCCGCGCGTGCACCGAAACCATCGGCCCGGCGTGCGCCCGGCTGACGCCGAGCACCGCGTTCTGCCGGTAGTTGTCGGCCAGCACCAGCGCGCCGACCTCGTCGGTCATCTCCTCCAGCAGCTCGTTGCGCTGGGCCTGCTCGAGCTTCCCGGTCTGCACCAGGTGGTCGAGCAGGATCTTGATGTTGACCTCGTGGTCGGAGCAGTCGACGCCGGCCGAGTTGTCCAGGGCGTCGGTGTTGATCTTGCCGCCGGTGTGGTCCGGGCCGCCCACGCGGGCGAACTCGATCCGGCCGAGCTGGGTCAGGCCCAGGTTGCCGCCCTCGCCGAAGACCTGGACGCGCAGCTGCTTGCCGTCGACGCGGATGGCGTCGTTGGCCTTGTCGCCGGCGTGGGCGTGGGTCTCGTTCTCCGCCTTGACGTAGGTGCCGATGCCGCCGTTCCAGAGCAGTTCCACCGGCGCCAGCAGGATCGACTGGATCAGGTCCATCGGCGCCAGCGCGGTGACGTCGGCGTCGAGGCCGAGGGCCTCGCGCACCTGCGGGCTGACCGGGATCGACTTGGCCGAGCGGGGGTAGATGCCCCCGCCCTCGCTGATCAGCGAGCGGTCGTAGTCGTCCCAGGAGCTGCGCGGCAGGTCGAACAGCCGGCGGCGCTCCGCGAACGTCGAAGCGGCATCCGGGTTCGGGTCGAGGAAGACGTGCATGTGGTTGAACGCCGCGACCAGCCGGATGTGCTCGGACAGCAGCATGCCGTTGCCGAAGACGTCACCCATCATGTCGCCGATGCCGACGACGGTGAAGTCCTCGGTCTGGGTGTCCTTGCCCAGCTCGCGGAAGTGCCGCTTGACGCTCTCCCAGGCCCCCTTCGCCGTGATGCCCATGGCCTTGTGGTCGTAGCCGACCGAACCACCGGAGGCGAAGGCGTCACCGAGCCAGAAGCCGTACTGCGCCGACATCTCGTTGGCGATGTCGGAGAACTTCGCGGTGCCCTTGTCGGCCGCGACGACCAGGTAGGAGTCGTCGGCGTCGTGCCGGACGACGCCCGGCGCGGGCACGGTCTTGCCCTCGACGCGGTTGTCGGTCAGGTCGAGCAGGCCGGAGATGAACATGCGGTAGCAGGCGATGCCCTCGGTCAGCTGGGCGTCGCGGTCGTAGCTCGAGTCGCCGCTCGCGACCGGCGGGCGCTTCACGACGAAGCCGCCCTTCGCGCCGACCGGCACGATCACGGCGTTCTTGACCGCCTGCGCCTTGACCAATCCGAGGATCTCGGTGCGGAAGTCCTCCCGGCGGTCGGACCAGCGCAGGCCGCCGCGCGCGACCTCGCCGAAACGCAGGTGCACCCCTTCGACGCGCGGCGAGTACACGAAGATCTCGAACCGCGGGCGCGGCTCGGGCAGGTCGGGCACGCCGCTCGGGTCCAGCTTGATCGCCAGGTACGGCCGTGGTGCGCCGTCGGCGTCGGTGACGTGGTAGTTCGTCCGCAGGGTGGCGCGGATGACGGCCGTCAGGCGGCGCAGGATCCGGTCCTCGTCGAGGCTGGTGACCTCGTCGATCATCTCGTTCAGCTCGGCGGCCAGGCCCTCGGTCGCGGCGTCGCGGTCGACGTCGGACAGGTGCGGGTCGAACCGGGCTTCGAACAGCCGCAGCAGCTTCGTGGCGACGTCGGTGTGGTTCAGCAGCGTGTTCTGGATGTAGTCCTGGGAGAACGCGCTGCCGGCCTGGCGCAGGTACCGCGAGTACGCGCGCAGCACGGCGGCCTGGCGCCAGGTGAGCCCGGCGCGCAGGACGAGACCGTTGAGGCCGTCGACCTCGGCGTCGCCGCGCCAGGCGGCCCGGAAGGCGTCCTGGAACCGGTCGCGCAGCTCGGTGACGGCGGCGTCGTCGGCCTGCTTGCCGAGCATCTTCTGGCTGATGCGGAGGCCGAAGTCGTAGATCCAGCACGGGCCGCCGTCTTCGCGGTGCAGCTCGTACGGCCGCTCGTCGACGACCTCGACGCCCATCGCCTGCAGCACCGGCAGCACCTTCGACAGCGTCACGCCTTCGCCGCGCAGGTAGAGCTTGAACCGCCGCTCGCCCGGCTCGGCGTCGGCCGGCAGGTAGAACGACAGCGCGAGGTCGCCCTCGTCGTTGAGCGAGTCGAGCGCGCGGAGGTCGGCCAGCGCCTCGCCGGCCGAGAAGTCCTCCTTGTAGCCCTCGGGGAAGACGCTCGCGTAGCGCTGGCCCTGCTCGGTCGCCGACTCCTCACCGAGGACGCCGACCGCGACACCGCCGTCGGAGCGCTCACGGCGTTCGTCGAGCACGGCCTCGACCATCCGGTCGTCCCAGCTGCGGACGGCGTCGTTGAGCCGGTCCTGGATCCGCGGCGTGTCCGGCTCCAGCCGCCGCGCGGGATCGGTGTGCACCATGAAGTGCACCTGCGCCAGCACGGTTTCCCCGATGCGCGCGCTGTACTCGAGCTGGGTGCCTTCGAGCTCCTCGAGCAGGACCTCCTGCATCGCCAGCCGCGAGCGCGTCGTGTACCGGTCCTGCGGGAGGTAGACGAGGCAGGAGTAGAAGCGGCCGTACGGGTCGCGGCGCAGGAACAGCCGCAGCCGCCGGCGGTCCGACAGCGTGATCGCGCCGGTCGTCGTCGAGTACAGCGAATCGGTGTCGGCGGAGAACAGGTCCGCGCGCGGCCAGTTCTGCAGCACCTCGAGCATCCGCTGGCCGGAGAAGGACTCCATGGGGAACCCGGCGCGGTGGATGACCTCGCGGACGCGGTCGCAGACCACCGGGATGTCCAGCACGTTCTCGTGCAGCGCGGTTGTGGTGAACATGCCGAGGAACCGGTGCTCGCCGGTCACCGTGCCGTCGGCGTCGAAGGTCTTCACGCCGACGTAGTACGGGTAGACCGGCCGGTGCACGGTCGAGGGCGCGCTCGCCTGGGTCAGCACGAGCAGCGACGGCGCGAGCGCGGACGTCGCGGTGTCCGGGCCCGCGGTGAGGCCGCGCGCGGCCAGGCTGTCCTGGCGCAGCACGCCGAGACCGGAGGCCAGGACGGCGCGCAGGGCCGGGTCGTCCGAGTCCGGGTGCGGGTTCTCGACCAGCTCGTAGCGGCGGTAGCCGAGGAAGGTGAAGTGGCCGTCGGCCAGCCAGCGCAGCAGCCGCGCGCCTTCGGCGATCTCGTGGGCCGGCAGCCGCGGCGGGTCCGTCTCCAGTTCGCTCGCGAGCTGGCAGGCGGTCTGGGCCATCTTGTCGGCGTCCTCGACGACCTCGCGGACGTCGCCCAGCACGCTGGCGAGCCGGTTGTCGAGCTCGCGGGCGCGGTTCGGGTCGGTGACGAAGTCGATCTCGATGTACATCCACGACTCGGCGGCCGAGTTCGCGGGCGGCTCGCCCGGGTCGGCGTCGGGGTGCACCTCCTGCAGCTCACCGGTCAGGTCGCGGGTGACCACGACGATCGGGTGGACGATCCGCTGCACCTGCACGCCGTCGCGGGCGAACTCCGCGGCGATCGAGTCGACCAGGTAGGGCATGTCGTCGGTGACGACCTGCACCACGGTGGCCTCACGGGCCCAGCCGTCCTCGGCGACGGTGGGGTTGAGCAGCCGCACGGCGGGGCGGCCGGGCATCCGCGACTTGGCCAGCTGCAGCTGCGAGCGGACCGCGCCGACCAGGTTCACCGGCTCGTCGCCGACGATCTCCTCGGCCGGGATGTGCCGGTAGAAGAGCCGGATGAGCTCGCCGATCTCCGGGGCCAGCCCGGCAGCGGCGTCGATCAGGTCGTCCCTGATCTGTTCCGGGCTGACGGTGGAGCGCGAGGTACCGAACTCGGGTTCGGTGGCGGCTCCGGTTCCGGGTGGGGACGAGACTCCGGTCGAGCTCATTCGAGGCAACTCTCCAAGTGCGTGGGGTGACACCGCGCCGGTTCGGCGTTGAACTCCGGCGACCCCACACTAATCCGCCGGGAGCGGAGCGCACACGAAGACCCGGAGGTTCCCGAGCGCGGGAAAACCCTTATGGGCCTGCGGATTCCCGTGATCGGTAAAGCTACCGGCGGGTTGTGTTCCGGGCCTCCGTGCGGCGCTGACCAGCCCAACGCGGCGGCCGTCACCCGGGGCAAGGGCTACGTGATCGGTTCAGCTGACCCCGCCGGAGAGGGGCACCGCGCCGTTCGGCGAGCGGTGACGGCCGGTCACCGACAGCGAAGTGCGACGCATCCCACTTCTCCGGCGGCGTGGCAGATGGGCGACGAAACCGGGCGTCTCACCGACTGAACGGCGTACCGCGTAACCGATTTGCCGGATCCGCCCGGCTCGCGGCGTACCGGGTCAGTCCGACGAGCCGTGGCGGCGGGAGTCCGCGACCTCGGCGCCGTGGCCGTTGCGGCCGTGCCCGTTGCGGCGGCTGCCGTTGTCCTGCGACCCCAGCTGCTTGACGAGCGCGGCGGCGCTGGCCGTGCCCGCCTGGTGCTCGGCGAGCGCGCGGGCCAGCAGGTCGGCGAGACCGGCGTCCGGCGGTGGTTCGTCTTCGGAGATGGCGCGCGCGTAGCTCTCCGGGAACGGTGCCGTCGCGGGCGTCCAGTTCCCGAAGTCCTCCATCGGCTCCAGCGACGGCGGCATCCGCAGCCGCGGCAGCCACGGCTCGGCGTCGTCGCTGTAGTCCTCGGGACGCGGCGCCGGCGCGAGTTCCTCCTTGGGCCGCGCGGGGGGCGGTTCCTCGCGCGGGCTGTCGGCGTCCTCGGCCCGGCGGCGGCCGCGGCCACCACCGCCGCTACCCGACGCGGAGATCCCGAGCCGGTCCAGCACCGACTGGGAGCCGTGCTCGGAGTCGTGCCGCGTCGACGGCTGCGGTTCGCGACGCACGGGTTCCCGCTCGGCCGCCGGCTCGGGGGCCAGCGGCAGCGCCGGGGTGATGCGGGTGGGCGCCGACTCGCGCTCGGCGGCGGTCTCCCGCAGCCGGGCCTCCGCGACGGCGGCCCAGGAGAACTTGGTCTTCCCGTTCCCGTCGGGCTCGACGCGGCGTTCCGCCGGGGTCTCGTCCGGCTCCGGCCGGAAGTCGGGCTCGGGACGGCGTTCGGCGCGGACCTCGACCGGCTCCGGCCGGGGTTCGAGACCGGTCCGCCGCCACGGCGGATCCGCGGGGTCGGGCCGGCGTTCCGGCGTCGACCGGACCTCGATGGGGTCCAGCCGCGGCTCCGGCGCGGCCCGCCGTCCGGGCCGGGCTTCGGCCGGCGGCTGCGACCGCACTTCGACGGGCTCGGGTCGCTCGGACCGCGCCTCGGCGGGCTCCTGGCGACGTCCAGGCGCCGCCAACCGCTCGGACCGCGCCTCGATGGACTCGGGACGGTACTCGGGCTCGGCAGGCCGCTCGGATCGCCCGTCGACCGGCTCCGAGCGGTGGCCGCGCGCCGCGGGTTGTTCAGAGCGCACCGCGGCGGGCCGGACCTCGACGGGCTCCGGCCGGAACCCGGGCTCCGCGGGCCGGTCGGACCGCACCTCGATGGGCTCCGGGCGGGCCGGGGCCGGCTCGGGACGCCGTTCGACGGCCACCGGCTCCGGGCGCACCCGGGGGTCCGGTCGCCGGGCCGGGGGCGGCGCGGGTTCGTCGCGCACCGCCGGGATCAGCGAGGTCTCGGCGGCGTCGGCGGTCACGCGGGGCTGCTCGAACGACCACGCGGGCGCCGGTGCCTGCTCTTCGCGGTTCCCGAACGACCACGCCGGCGCCGCGGGACGGGGCGGTTCGGGCTGCGGGGCGACGGGCGCGACCGGGGCGGGCTCGGCCGCGACGACCGGGACCGGCCGTGACGGCACCGCCTTGAGCACCTCGTCGAGGTCGATCGAGGCCGGCTCGCCGGTCCCGAACTCGCCGGCCAGCACGTTGCACGCCTGCCGGCGGGCTCGCGCGTGCAGCTGCTCGGCCGCGCGCGAGCGGTACAGGCAGGCGATGGCTTCTTCGGCCTGGCCGAAGCGTTCGTGCAGCTGCGCCAGCTCCAGCCACAGCCGCGCGGTGACGGCGGACAGGCCGTGCCGGTCGGTGCTCGCGACGGCTTCGCGGACCATCTCGATGGCGGCTTCGCCGGAGCCCGACGGCAGGTGGATCCGGGTCGCGACGGCCAGCCGCAGCCAGCTCGCGGGCGCGATGCCCGCCGCGCGGACCGGCTCGGCCAGCATCGGTTCGGCGATCTCGTACGCCATGTCGCTGTCACCGCGGTCGAGCAGCGTGCTGACCAGCAGCAGAACCAGGCGGATCCGGACGAGGCCGCCGTCGTCGGCCGGGTTGTCGAGCTTCTCCAGGAAGCCGAGCCCGGTGCGGGCGGCGTCGGCCGCCGCGGTCAGGTCGCCGTGGCGGCGCCGGTGGGCGGCCGTGCCGACCCGCAGCAGCGCGCGCACCAGCAGCTGGGTGTCGGCGCCCAGCGAGTCGTCGCCCAGCACGAGCTTGTCGGCCTCGACGAGCACCCGGTCCAGCTCGGACTTCCGCCCGATCTGCGCGAGACAGCCGACCAGGTGCGTCAGCGCCGAAGCGCGGTGCACCGGGGAAACGACGGGGTCGGTGAGCACCGGGCGCAGCGCGGCCAGCCCGGTCAGCGGCACGCCCAGGCTGCGGGCGCACACGGCGAGGTCGATGCGCAGCCGGGCGGCGATGTCGCCGTAGCCGGCGTGCTCGGCCGCGCGCAGGGCCGCGACCGCGCGGCCGACGGTGGCCGGCCGGTCGCCGAGCCGGACGCGCGCGGACACGACCAGGCTTTCGGCCCGGATCCACTGCTCGTCGGCCCCGGCGGCCTCGGACAGCGCGGCCGCGCGCTCGCCGAGTACCAGTGCGAGTTCGGGCGCGCGCAGGTACAGCGCGTCCGCCCGCTCGATGAGCCGCCCGACGGCGGAGAGGGTTCCCCCGGCATTGGCGGAGCGCCCGCTCTCGGTGGTGTTCGAGAGCGGGCCCGTCCGGTGCTGCTTGCTGGCCTCCACGGGGAAACCCGCCCCCTCAGTCGCGGGTCAGCTTGCGGTGGGTGACACGGTGCGGGCGGGCCGCCTCGGCGCCCAGCCGCTCCACCTTGTTCTTCTCGTACCCTTCGAAGTTGCCCTCGAACCAGAACCACTGCGAGGGGTTCTCGTCGGTGCCTTCCCAGGCCAGGATGTGCGTCGCGACCCGGTCGAGGAACCACCGGTCGTGGGAGATCACGACGGCGCAGCCGGGGAACTGCTCCAGCGCGTTCTCCAGCGAACCCAGGGTCTCGACGTCCAGGTCGTTCGTCGGCTCGTCGAGCAGGATCAGGTTCCCGCCCTGCTTGAGCGTCAGCGCCAGGTTGAGCCGGTTGCGCTCACCACCGGAGAGCACGCCCGCCGGCTTCTGCTGGTCCGGGCCCTTGAAGCCGAACGCGGAGACGTACGCCCGCGACGGCATTTCGGTCTGGCCGACGTGGATGTAGTCCAGCTCGTCGGAGACGACCTGCCAGACGGTCTTCTTCGGGTCGATCCCGCCCCGGTTCTGGTCCACATAGGACAGTTTGACCGTCTCGCCGATCTTGACCACGCCGTCGTCCGGCTCCTCGAGCCCGACGATGGTCTTGAACAGCGTGGTCTTGCCGACGCCGTTCGGGCCGATCACGCCGACGATGCCGTTGCGCGGCAGGTCGAACGACAGGCCGTCGATGAGGACGCGGTCGTCGAAGCCCTTCTTGAGCTTCTCGACCTCGACCACGACGTTGCCCAGCCGCGGGCCCGGCGGGATCTGGATCTCTTCGAAGTCGAGCTTGCGGTGCTTGTCCGCCTCCGCCGCCATCTCCTCGTAGCGGTCGAGCCGCGACCGGGACTTCGTCTGGCGCGCCTTGGCGTTGGACCGCACCCACTCGAGCTCGGACTTCAGCCGCTTCGCGAGCTTCATGTCCTTCTTGCCCTGGACCTCGAGGCGCTCGCGCTTCTTCTCCAGGTACGTCGAGTAGTTGCCCTCGTAGCCGACGACGCGGCCGCGGTCGATCTCCATGATCCACTCGGCCACGTTGTCCAGGAAGTACCGGTCGTGGGTGACGGCGAGGACGGCGCCGGCGTAGCGGGAGAGGAACTGCTCCAGCCACAGGACACTCTCGGCGTCCAGGTGGTTGGTGGGCTCGTCGAGCAGCAGCAGGTCGGGCGCGGACAGCAGCAGCTTGCACAGCGCGACGCGGCGGCGCTCGCCACCGGACAGGTGCGTGACGCCCTCCTCGGGCGGCGGGCAGCGCAGCGCGTCCATCGCCTGCTCGACGGTCGAGTCGAGCTCCCAGGCGTCGGCGTGGTCCAGCTCCTCCTGGAGCTGGCCCATCTCCTCCATCAGGGCGTCGCTGTAGTCGGTCGCCATCAGCTCGGCGATCTCGTTGTAGCGGTCCAGCTTGGTCTTGATCTCGCCGAGGCCCTCCTCGACGTTCCCCCGGACCGTCTTCTCCTCGTTGAGCTCCGGCTCCTGCATGAGGATGCCCACGCTCGCACCGGGCTGGAGGAACGCCTCGCCGTTGCTGGCCTGCTCGATCCCCGCCATGATCTTGAGAACGGTGGACTTACCGGCACCGTTCGGCCCCACCACACCGATCTTGGCGCCGGGGTAGAACGCGGTGCTGACGTCGTCGAGGATGACCTTGTCCCCGACGGTCTTGCGCACCTTCTTCATGGTGTAGATGAACTCGGCCATAAGCACGATCGTAGAGCGCACCTGATCGCGACCTGACGCCGGTCACCGTCGGGCTACCGAAAGTCAGCCGCGGATCACCGGAACGGCCTCTTCGCGCGGCACCGGGCGCGGGCGCCGGGCCCACTCTCAAGCTCAACCGGAAGTCGAGACTATTCGGCGCGCTTCCCGTCGGCCATGTTCTTCAGCATCGCGTTGTAGGCGTTCAGCTCCTCGTCGCCGGTGCGGTCTTCGCGCCGGTCACGCCGCTTCGCCTCCCGCTCGTCCTGGCGCGCCCACTGCACCAGCAGCGCGATCAGCACCAGCAGCACCGGGATCTCGCCCGCCGCCCACGCGATGCCGCCGCCGAGCCGCTGGTCGGTCAGCAGGTCGGTGACCCACGGCAGGTGCAGCTGGCGGTAGAACGCCTGCCCGATCACGGTCTGCCTGCTCATCAGGATCACGCCGAAGAACGCGTGGAACGGCATGGCGGCGAACATCATCCCGAGCCGGGCGAGGTACGGGATCCGCCGCGGCGCCGGGTCGACGCCGATCACCGGCCAGTAGAAGACGTAGCCGGCGAGCAGGAAGTGCGCGTTCATCACCAGGTGCGCCCAGTGGTAGTTCAACGCGTTGTCGAACAGCCCGGAGAAGTACAGCGCGTAGAACGAGCCGACGAACAGCGCCAGCGCGACCACCGGGTGGGTCAGGAACCGCGACACCGGTGAGTGCACGAACGCGAGGATCCACTCGCGCGGCCCCGGCGGGTCGTCCTTGCCCGCGGCGGGCAGCGCGCGCAGCGCGAGCGTGACCGGGCCGCCGAGCACGAGCAGCACCGGCGTCACCATCGACAGCAGCATGTGACTGCCCATGTGGACGCTGAACATGGCCGGCGAGTACCGGCCGATGCCCGAGGACGTCGCGATCAGCAGCACGACGCAGCCGGCGATCCAGGCCACGGTGCGACCGACCGGCCAGGTGTCGCCGCGGCGCAGCAGCCGGCGGACGCCGGCCAGGTACAGCCCGCCGACCACCAGCGCGAGCGTGCCGTAGACCAGGTCGAAGCGGGTGTCGAAGAGCAGCCGCCACAACGTCGGCTCGCCGTCGAGGTTGTAGCCGATCAGCAGCTCGGTCGTGGACGGCTGGGTGATCGCGTCCGCCGGTGGCGGTGTCCTGGCCAGCCCGCTGGCGATGCCGATCGTGACGAACATGATCAGGATCTCGACGGCGGCCAGGCGCATCAGCTGCCCGCCGCCCTTGCCGTCGACGAGGTCCGCGACGCCCTTGCGGCGCTGCTGGTGACCGAAGACGCCGAGCAGCAGCAGCGCGACCGTCTTGGCGACGACCAGGAGGCCGTAGTCGGTGGTGAACAGGTCGTCGAGGCTGATCCGGACCAGCGCGTTGACCACGCCGGAGATCGCCATCACGATCCAGCAGACCAGCGCCAGCCGCGAGAACCGCCGCGCGGCCAGGCTCAGATGCGCCCCGCGCCGGTACCCCAGCGCCAGCAGGGCGATCAGCCCGCCGACCCACAGCGACGCGGCGACGAGGTGGAACAGCAGGCTGTTGGTGGCGACGTCGTGCGAGCCGCCGCTGGCCGAGTGCCCCGTGACGGCGACCGGGACCAGCCCGCCGACGGCCAGGAAGAACAGCACCGCCGTCCAGCCCCAGGACAGCGCGAGCCGGCAGCCGAGCGCGACCAGCACGGCGATCAGCGCCGTCCACAGCCACGCCTTGGGCTGCTCGATGGCGCCCACGAGGTCGAGCAGCGTCTGCGGGTCCAGGACGTCGCCGAACGGCTTGCCCGCGGTGTCCGCGGCGGTGAAGGCGACCGAGAGCAGCGCCGCGGCGAACCACACCCAGGCGGCGATCCCGGCGGCGCGCAGCGCGCCGTACCCCTCGGGGCCGAGCGTGCCGGACTTCTGCGGCGGCACCAGGAACGCCGCCAGCAGCAGCGAGCCGACGCAGATCACGGAGGCGGCCTCGGACAGCACGCGCACGACCGTGATGCCGTACTTCGTGACCAGGCCGGGGTCGGGCAGGCCCGCGATGACGTAGCCGGCGCCGCCGGTCAGCGCGATCAGCCCGACGGCGACGACCGCCGCCAGCAGCACGCCGACGGCGAGCAGGGGCAGCACACTGGCCCGGCGCCGCGCGGGCGCGCCGGATTTCGTCACGGGCTCGCTGGACACGTCCCAGAGGGTATGCCCAGCCGCGGTAACACCCGCGTGACGGGCAGGATGGAGTGCGTGAAGATGATCCTGCTGCGGCACGCCGAGTCCCTCGGCAACGTCGACGAGCTCGCCTACACGCGGATCCCCGACCACGCCCTGCCGCTGACCGACGCGGGCCGGAAGCAGGCCGTCGCGGTGGCACCGGAGATCGTCCGGCTGCTCGACGGCGCGCGTCCCGCCGTGTACGTCAGCCCGTACCTGCGCACGCGGGAGACGTTGCGGCTGCTGGACATCCGGGCCTCGTGCGCACGGCTGCTGCAGGAGCCGCGGCTGCGCGAGCAGGACTGGGGCAACCTCCAGGACCCGGCCGACCAGGAGATCCAGAAGGCGCGGCGCAACGAGTTCGGGCACTTCTTCTACCGGCTGCCCTTCGGCGAGTCCGGCGCCGACGTCGACGACCGCGTCGCGGGCTTCCTCTCGGACCTGAAACGGCGCGACGAACATCACCCGGAGACGGTGCTGATCGTCTCGCACGGCCTCACGCTGCGGCTGCTGTGCCGCCGGTTGTTCGGGTGGAGCGTCGAACTCTTCGAATCGCTGTCCAATCCGGGGACCTGCGAATACCGCGTCCTGGAGGAGCACGACGGGAAGTGGACGCTGGACCGCCCGTTCCACCAGTGGCGGGACTCACCCGACGGGGAAACGCAGCTCTAGCGGGGCGCTCAGCACCACACGGGTGCCCTGGCCGGGCGCCGAGTCGATCCGGGCGGCGCCGCCGATGTCGGCCAGCCGGGCGTGGATCGAGTTCTCGATGCCGAACCCGGCGCGGCGGGCGCCGAGGTCGAAGCCCGTCCCGTGGTCGCGCACCGACACCGTGACGACGCCTTCGGTCTCTTCGAGGCATAACACCGCGCGAGGCGTCTTCGCGTGCTTCAACGTGTTTCGCAGGGCTTCGCGGGCGGCGTCGTGAAGGGCGTTGACGACGCCTTCGGGGACATCGGTGACCTTCGCGAGCACCACGAGGTCGACGCGGAGGCCCTCCGCCGTCATCTCGACCGCCAGCGCGCCGAGCCGGTGTTCCAGGCCGCCCGGCTCGGCCGGCGCGTCACCTTCGAGGCTCAGCCGCAGGCGCAGGGCGTGCGCGCGGGCGGTGCGGCGGACCTGGTCGAGGCTGGCGCCCGGGTCGCGCAGGTCGCCGGGCGAAGGCAGGGCGAGCGCCTCCATCACCTGCAGCACGGTGTCGTGGACGTCGCGGCGGTGCCGCTCGCGTTCGGCGGCCCGGCCGCGCTGCTCGCCCAGCCCGAGCGCGAACCGCATCGACCCGGCGACCAGCACCACGATGGCCAGCGACGTCCCCGCGGCGGCGACCAGAGCGAGCAGGATCCAGGTCGCGGGCGCCGACGTGCCCGACAGCGCGGCCATCATGTACCGCAGGAGCACCGCCCCGGCGACCGCCGCCCCGCCGGCGAGCGCGCCGCGCAGGAGCGTCCAGATCATGACCGTGCCCATGATGGTCGGCCAGGTCAGCGCCAGCAGGTCGGCGAAGGCCGGGTGCGCCGCGAACAGCGCCGCGGCCAGGCTCGTGACGAGCGTGTACGTGGTGTCGGCGGCCAGCACCCGCCGGATGCCGGTGGTGCGGCGGAAGACCCAGGCGAGTTCGAGGAGGTTCGGCAGCACGTAGACCACCAGGCCGAACCACAGCACCGGCGTGGCGACCGTGTCCGCGGCCCACAGCGCCTGCAGGAACAGCGCCAGGCGGAACACGACCGGGACCAGCACGAGCCGCGGCACGGCGCCCTGGACCAGCGAAAGGCCGGGCGCGAACCGCCCGCTTCCGCCGGCGAGCGCCCCCGCGCCGCCGAGCAGTACAACCCTCACGACGTCCTCCCCGCGACCGAGGCCCCTACCTCGATCAGCCGACCTGAAATGAAAACGTCGCCGTATTCATCTCAGTTTAACGACGGGGTTCAGCTTGCCCCTCCCTTGACGAGCCTGTCAACGCCCGGACCGTGGCGGAAACCCGGTCGGCGGTACGGATTTCGTGCCGGGGACGGCTACCGGCCGACCATCGCGGCCGCTTCCTCCCGCCGTCGCGACCGTCGGGCGGCCAGCGCGGCGGGCAGGATCAGCGCGGCGACGAGCGCGACGAACACGAAGGCCACGCTGTAGTCCGTGACCTGCGCGATGCCGCCGATGACCGGCGGGCCGCCGAGGAACCCGGTGTAGGCGATGGCCGTGACGAAGCCGATCTCGCGCTCGCCGCCGGTGCCGTCGCCGCGCCTCCCGGCGTCCCCGGCGAGACTCAGGGCGAGCGGGAACGACGCGGCGAGGCCGGCCCCGGCGAGCGCGAACCCGAGGTAACCGACGGCGGCGACCGGGACGAGCGCCGTGGCGAGCAGGCCGACCGCGGCGAGCGAAGACCCCGCGACGAGGCAGCGCGTCGGGCCGAACCGGCGTTGCGCCCACGTCCCCGCGAGCCGGGACAGGGCCATGACCAGCTGGAACCCGGCGAACGCCAGCGCGGCGGCACCCTGGCCGACGCCGCGTTCGGCCGTCATGAGCAACGCGGACCAGTCGGAAGACGCGCCTTCGGCGATGGCCGAGCACAGCGCGACCGCGGCGAGCAGCCACAGCACCGGGCGGCGGATCGGCGCCCGGGCCGGTGCCGCTTCCACCACGTGCCCGGGACGGCTGCCGGGAACCGCGCGGACCACGACCAGCAGCACGAGGACGGCGACGATCGCGGCCACGGTCAGGTGACGCGCCGGGGACCAGCCGTGGCCGGCGGCGAGGCCCGCGGCCAGCGAACCGGCGAGCGCGCCGAAGCTGAACCCGGCGTGGAACACCGGCATGATCGCCTGGCCGGCCCGGCGTTCGACGGCCACGGCGGCGACGTTCATCGCGACGTCGAGCAGCCCGACACCGGCGCCGATCACGAGCAGCGCGCCGGCCAGCAGCGGCACGTTCGGCGCGAAGCCGATCAGCACCAGGGAGCCGGCGGCGAGCGTGGTGCTCCCGGCGACGACCGCCCGGGCGCCGGCCCGTTCGATGAGCCGGCCGGCGACCGACGCGGCGGCGAGCATGCCGACGCTGGCGCCGAGCAGCGCGAGGCCGAAGCCCCCTGGTGAGGCGTGCACGTGGGCGGACAGCGCGGGCGTGCGCGACGCCCAGGAACCCAGGGTCAGCCCGTTGAGCGCGAACACGGTGAACACCGCGACCCGTTCCCGCATCGGTCCCCCTTCCCTGTCTCAGCGTGACCGAAGCGCTTCGGAGAGTCCACCGGATTCCGGCTGGACAGCGCTGATGACCAGCACCCGGGGCGTCCGCCCCTGGGACGACGTCGCCGAGGCCGCCGGGGTCTCCCGGGCCACGGTGCCGAACGCCGACAACCGGCCCGGCCGGCTGTCGGCTCCGTTGCGGGAGCAGGTGCTGCGGGCGGCGAAGGAGCTGGGCTACGCGGGGCCAAACCCGACCGCGCGGAGCCTCGCGACCAGCCGGACCGGGGCGATCGCGGTGCTGCTGGACACGTCCCTGTCGACGGCGTTCTCGGACCCCGCGCTGTCGGTGACGCTGGACGCTCTGGCGCGTGCCGTCGACCCGGGCGGCCACGCCCTGCTGCTCCTGCCCGGCGGTGATCCCCGCAGCGGGCCGCCCGCCGAGCGCGTGCTGGCCGCGCAGGCCGACATCGCGGTGGCGTATTCGCCGGCCGACGGCACCCCGGCGCTGGACGCGGTGCGCGAACGCGGGCTGCCGCTGGTGGTGATCGACCAGCCACTGCTGCTGAACACGGCCCGGATCGGCTGCCAGGACCGCCTGGGCGCGCGGCACCTGCTCGAGCGGGGGCACCGTCGGTTCGGCATCTTCGCCGCGGCCAGCCGCGTCACGCCTGGTGAAGATCCTCTGACGGCTGCTCAGGGCGCGGCCGCGGGTTTTCGCGACACGCGGGAGCGGTTGGCGGGGTACCTGGAGGTGCTCGCGCCGGCCGCCGGTGTGGCCGGGTTGAGCGCCGAGGGCGGCGCGGCGGGCGGCGATGCGGCTGACTTGGGCGGCGGGCGTGGCGACGCGGCTGGTTCGAGCACGGCGGGCGTGGTGCGCGGCCACGCGGCTGACTTGACCACGGCGGGCGTAGCCGGCGGCGCGGCGTCCGGCGGGATCCGCCTGGCTGCACTGGCCGGCGCGGCTGATGTGGTCATCGAGGAAGCGGCCGGGTTGAGCGCCGGGAGCGCCATGGCCGGCGCGTTCGCGCTGCTCGGGCGGACCCCGCGCCCGACGGCGCTGCTGTGCAGGTCCGACCAGCTCGCGCTGGCCGCGATCGCCGTGGCGCGGCAGCGGGGGATCCGCGTGCCGGAGGAGCTGTCGGTGGTGGGCTTCGACGACACGTCCGTCGCCGGCTGGTCGGAGCCGCCGCTGACCACGGTGCGGCAGGACCTCACGGCCAAGGGCCGGATCGCCGGGGAGCTGGTGCTGCAACTACTGGTGGGTGCGCTCCCGGACTCCCGGGACGAGGTGCCCGTGGAACTGGTGGTGCGCGCCAGCACGGCTCGCGCCTAGCACCAGCACGCCCCGCGGACAAGGCCGTTCGCGGATCTGTGGACAACCATTCCCCGCCCCGGCAGTTGTCCACAGAATCGAAATTGCGGGCTGACAACTCCCCCGCCACCCGCCAATCTGGAATCACACATTCACCGCGGCCCGCGAAAGCCGCGACTTCCGGAGGGGAAACCACCATGTCCGCACGCCGTATCCGTGCCCGCCTGCCGCACCTGCTCGTCCTGGCCGTTTTCGGCCTGCTGACCAGCGCCGGAGCCGCCCAAGCCGCACCCGCGCAGGCGGCTCCGGCCTGCCAGAAGGGCGAATTCTGCCTGTGGTCGGCGGATGACTACGGCGGCGAGACGCAGCACTTCGACCTGCGAAACTCGAATCCCGGGGAGTGCATTCCGCTGCCCGAAGGATTCGACGGATCGTCGTTCGCGAATCGGATGAGCCGCGACGTCACGGTCTACCAGAGCGAGGAATGCGCGACCGAGGGAGATTTCATCACCTACCCGGGTGGTGGCACGTTCGTGCCGAAGGGCCCGTTCGTGGTCCGCGCGATCCAGATCTGGGAGTGACCCCCTGATCCGGGCCCGGCCGGCCCCCTGCTCCCAGGAACGAGCCGGCTCGCACGGCGGCGGCCGGGCCCGACCGGGGCCGCTCACCCCCGAAGCGGCCCCACCCCGTGGGCGCGCCTCTGCGGCGTGGCGCGCCCACGGGGCCACCACGACACGCGCAATCCGCGGTGACGCCTCGTGGACCTCGTGGCGCGGAAAGCCCGTCGTCCGGCCGCTCAGGCACCTGCCCGACGCCGTTCACGGGCCTCGCGACACGGCAGACCCGTCCGCGGGAATCCGCCACCTCAGCCGTGGCCGGGCCGCAGAACCACCCGGTCGACGGACCTTGATCAGCACCGATCCGCCCCGCCACCACCGAAAGGACCCGTGCATGCCCAGCCGGAGCCGCTCGCCCACCTCGTCACGGTGCCACTGACAGCGCCCGAGTGACCACCCACAGCACCGAAAGGTCTGCACCACCTCACCCGCGCGGGTTCACCCACCCGCGCCGCACCTGGGCGCAACGGCTTCGTGACCTGGCTTCGGAATTCCGTCGAACGAGACCTGAAACGATTCGCCGGTGTCGAACGATCGAGAGGGTGGCGACGACTAAGCTGCCGGTGCCGGGCGACCGGCATCGACCGGCAGCAGCCGTCGGCGCGGGCCCTCGTAGCTCAGCTGGATAGAGCAAGAGCCTTCTAATCTCTAGGTCGCAGGTTCGAGTCCTGCCGGGGGCGCCACCAGGGAAGACGCCGTGCGCGGGCTGCGCACGGCGCCACCCTGGCCAGCTGCTCGCAGCCGTCCCCGCGCGCCCAATGTGGACTCCGGGTGCCCGTTACCGCAAACCCGAGAAGAGCCCGGACGGCGGCTGGGGTCTGCGGCCGACCGGCCCAACCGGTGATTCCGAGTTCCCCTTGAGACAAGCTCGTTATCTTGTCGCGCCTGCGATCGCTCGGTCACGTCGAGCGACATCCCGAGGGCGCCCGCCCGCCGACACGCCGACCCGATCCGGCGATGCACCGTGAAGGACATCACGATGGAACACCACGAACCCGCACCACGGCACCGGCGCCGCCGGAGCAACGGCGCGGTCCGCGCCGCCCTGGCCGAGGCTCGCGCGGCCGGGCTGGTGCAGCGGCACCTGCTGAAGCTGCACCACCTCGCCGCGCAGTCGCGGAGGTGCCCCGGCGGCGCGCCGGCCGGGGCCGCCGGGCCGCCGGAGGCGGAAGAGCGGGAGGCGGCGTGACCGGAGTTCCTCAGTGGACGAACACCGCCGGGTGAACCCGACGCTCCACGATGGACCGTGCGGTCAGGCCGCGCGCAGGCCGGCGTCCGTCGCGGTCCCCACCGCGCGATCCGAGAGGAGTCCCTTGTCGTGCAACCAGCGAACCGTGTCGGCGAACGTCTCCGGCACCGGGCGGCTCGGGCGGCCGCTCGCCTTTTCGTCCACCTCCGCCGCGCACGCGCACGTGTAGATCGCGCCGTACTCGGCCGGGATGTGCCACGGCCAGGCCCGCTGCACGAGGCCCATGACCGCGCCGAGCGGCAGCATCGCCCGCGCGGGCAGGAAGACCGCCGGCAGGGCGCGGCCGGTGACCTCGCGCAGTGTCGCCACGAACTCGCGGGTGCTCAGGTGATGACCGGGGCCGAAATGGCGGTTGCCCGCCGGGCCCGCGCCGCCGATCAGGGCCGCGTGCAGGGCCGCGGTGTCGCGGACGTCGCCGATCGGGAGGCCACCCGAGGGCCACACCGGCATCAGGCCGCGCAACGTGTTGCGCAGGCGCGTGACCTGGTCGCCCAGCTTCGGGTCGTGCGGGCCGAGGAGGGCGGGCGGGTAGGTGATCGTCACCGGCATCCCGGCGGCCTGGTGCGAGCGGGCGAGGGTCTCGGCTTCGGCCTTCGCGGCGAGGTACGTCTCGCGGGGGCGGCCGACCGGCGAGCCCGGGCCGAGCACCCGGCCCGGGGCGGGCAGCAACGCGCCGAAGCTGGAGACGTACACGACCCGGCCGGTGCCGGTCCGGCGCGCGGCGTCCAGCACCCGGGCGGTGCCGGCGACGTTCGTGCGGGCCATCTCGCGGTGCGCGCGGCTGTCGAAGGAGTAGACCGAAGCCGCGTGCAGGATCGCGTCGGCGCCGCGCACCAGGCGATCCACACTGAACCGGTCGAGCACGTTCCCCGTGACGACGTCCACCGCGCCGGTGTCGACACCCAGCGGCGTGAGCGCACGCTCCACAGTGGACTCGTCGCGGACGAGCAGCCGGACGCGGTGGCCCGCCCGGAGCACCGCGGCGACCGAGTGCGCGCCGACGAACCCGGTGCCACCGGTGACACTGACCAACATCGATCCTCCAGGTACGGGAAAGGGGCCGCTGCCCGTGGCACGGACAACGGCCCCTCGTCTCCGCTCACGGGTCAGGCCGCCTCGGGCGGCGTTCTGGTCGTAGCGCGGGGTGTTCCGGGACTAGATGTAGAGCGTGTTGGGCTCAAGACCGCACAGGACCCGGCCGTAGAGCTCGAAGTTCGTGTTCGGGTGCATCAGCGCGTGCTGGTTGACCGCCTGGATGTCCCGGTTGATGCGCTGGATCGGGATCCCGTTGTAGATCGAGGTGCCGCCGCTGGCGGACGCGAGGATGTCGATCGCGTCCTTGGCGAGCCGGATGACGGCGCCGACGTCGGCGCGGGTCTGGGCGCGCTCCTCGAGCTTCCACTCGGTGCCCTCTTCGCACTTGCGGTCCACCAGGTTCGACGCGCGCCAGGCGTGGAACTCGGCTTCGTCGATCTTCATCGCCGCCTCGGCCACCTGGAAGTGGGTGATCGGCGCTTCGCGCTGGCTTTCGTAGTTCGTGTAGGTGATCTTGCGGCCGGGGAGGCGGTCCAGGAAGACGTCCTTGGCGCCCTTGGCCATGCCCACGATCGTGCCCGTCGACGACGCGGCGGCGACCGGCAACAGCGGCGCGCGGTAGATCGTGGAGTTCGCGTTGCGCTTGGACGCGGTCTGGCCCGACAGCACCACCGGCAGGGGCAGCACGCGCTCCTGCGGGATGAACAGCTCCTTCGCCACGGTGCTGACGCTGCCGGTGCCGCGCAGGCCCGTGGTGTCCCAGTCGTCGACGACGAGCAGGTCCGACAACGGCACCAGGGCCATCACCGGGTACGGCTCGCCGTCCGGCGGGATCAGGATCGCGATGATCTCCTGCCACTGCGCGTGGAGCGCGCCGCTGATGAAGCCCCACTTGCCGTTCACGACGATGCCGCCGTCGACCGGGGTGGCCATCGCGGACGGGCTCAGCGTGCCGCAGATCCGCGTGTCCGGGGTGGCGAAGACCTCTTCCTGCACCTCGTCCGGGAACTGGCACGCCATCCAGGTCGGGATCCAGTACACGGACGCGACCCAGGAGGTGGAGCCGCAGCCCTGGCCGAGCGCCGCGCCGACCTCGGTGAGCGTGCGGGTGTCCGCCTCGTACCCGCCGAAGTGCTTGGGGCGCCGCAACTTGAACACGCCGGCGTCCGTCAGGGCCTCGATCGCCTCGTCGTGCAGCCTGCGGTTCTGCGCGGCCCACGGCGCGTGCTTGCGCAGCAGCGGGATCAGGTCCGTCGCCTTGCGCACGAGTTCTTCGCGCGTCGGGATCGTGGTGGCCAAGATATCCTCCAAAGAGAAGGGGCGAAAAACGAACACCTAGTCGCGCAAGGCTGGGCCGGCGTCCACGGATATTCCGGTTCGATAGTGCCCCGCCCGGCCGGACGTCGCGTCTCCTGCCTTGCGATCGGCACTCCGCATTCCCAAGGATGTCAGCGCTCGGGCGCCGGTGTGATCCTCGAGGTCGAGCCACGTCGCCGAAGGGATGACAGGACATGACTGCCGCCAGGAGTCTGCCAGCAGACGGCCACCCGTCCCCGCCCGAACCCGGGCTGACGGCGGACGAGGTCGTGGCCCGCGCGGAGCGCATCGCCGCCGGCCTCGTCGACCGGCAACAGGAAACCGAAGAGCGCGGGTACTACGGCCTGGAGACGCACAACGAGCTCCTCAACGCGGGCCTCTACCGGCTGCTCGTGCCGCGGCGTTACGGCGGTTACGAGTTCGGCCTCGACACCTACCTGCGGGTCGTGATCGCGCTCGCCGCCGGATGTCCGTCCACCGCGTGGATGTACACCTTCGGCGCCTCACACGCCCACACGGCCGCCACGTTGTTCGGCGAGGCCGCGCAGGACGAGCTGTTCGCCGGGGGTGACTTCATCTGCCCGGCCACGGTCGGGCCGGTCGGGTTCGCCGAGCGGGCCGAGGACGGCGGCTGGATCGTCGACGGCGTCCACCGGTACAGCTCCGGCTCGCCGTACGCCACCCACTTCATCGGCCACACCCTCGTGGCCGGCGCGGAAGGCGAACCGCCCGCGCCGATGCTGTTCGTCGTGCCGCGTGCGCAGTGGGAACGGCTCGACGACTGGGGTGGGCAACTCGGTCTGAAGGGCAGCGGCTCGCACAGCGTCAAGATCGACAAGGCGCACATCCCCGCCCACTTCGCTTTGCCTGGCACGCACATGGGCGTGACGTCCGTCGTCGAGGGCACGCCCGGGTTCGAGCTGCACGGCACCACGCTCTACGGCGGCGGCGTGCTCAGCATGATCCAGTTCCAGGTCGGCGCGCTGGCGGTCGGTATGGCCACCGGTGCGCTCGAGGCCTACGGCCAGCTGCTGCTGGACCGCACGACGATCTACCCGCCGATCGTCCCGCGCGCCGCGGACCCGGACTTCCAGCTCCACTACGGCGAAGCCGCCGGGCGCATCGCCACCGCGCGCGCCGCTTTGACGGACGCGGTGCGGCAGTGGCACGAGACGGCCGACCGCGGCTCGGCGGCCTTCACCCGTGAGGTCGACCTGAGGCTGTCGTTGATCAGCAGCGAGGCCCTCCGGCTGGCCTGGAGCGCCGTGGCCGACCACCTGTTCCCGACCGCCGGGTCGAGCGCGGTGCGGACGGGCGAGCGCATCGAGCGGATCTGGCGCGACATGTCCACTTTGCACAGTCACGGCGGCGTGAGCGTCTTCCTGGCCAAGCTCGCCGGCCGCGAGCTGGCCGCCCAGGTCTTCGGCGTGGCGCACCCATGAGCGAGCCGACGGGCGAAACCACGCGGCCGCTGACCGGCGCCGAGTACATCGAAAGCCTGCGCGACGACCGGGAAATCTACCTCTACGGCGAGCGCGTCAAGGACGTCACCGAGCACCCGGCGTTCCGCAACCCGGTGCGGATGACCGCGCGGCTCTACGACGCGCTGCACGACCCCGAGCAGCGCGACGTGCTCACCACGGCGACCGACGCCGGCGGGCCCGGCGGGTACACCCACCGCTTCTACACCACCCCGCACAGCGCGGAGGACCTCGTCGCCGACCAGCAGGCGATCGCCGCGTGGGCGCGGATGAGCTACGGCTGGATGGGACGCAGCCCGGACTACAAGGCGTCGTTCCTCGGCACGCTCGGCGCGAACGCCGACTTCTACAGCCCGTTCGCGGCCAACGCGCGGCGCTGGTACAAGGAGTCGCAGGAGAAGGTCCTGTACTGGAACCACGCGATCGTGCACCCACCGGTGGACCGCGACCGGCCGCCGGACGAGGTCTCCGACGTGTTCGTCCACGTCGAGCGCGAGACCGACAACGGGCTGATCGTGTCCGGCGCCAAGGTCGTGGCGACCGGGTCCGCGCTGACGCACTACAACTTCATCGCCCACTACGGGCTGCCGATCAAGGACCGCAAGTTCGCCCTCGTCGCCACCGTGCCGATGGACGCGCGCGGGATGAAGCTGATCTGCCGCCAGTCCTACACGGCCGCGTCCGCGCTGACCGGCAGCCCGTTCGACTACCCGCTCTCCTCCCGCCTCGACGAGAACGACACGATCCTCGTGCTCGACAAGGTGCTCATCCCGTGGGAGAACGTCTTCATCTACGGCGACGTCGTGAAGGTCGGCATGTTCACCGGGCACTCCGGGTTCGTCGAGCGGTTCACCTTCCACGGCTGCACCCGGCTCGCGGTGAAGTTCGAGTTCCTCGCCGGCCTGCTGGCCAAAGCGCTCGAGATCACCGGGGTCAGTGACTTCCGTGGTGTGCAGTCCCGGCTGGGCGAGGTGCTCGCCTGGCGCAACCTGTTCTGGGGCCTGTCCGACGCGGCGGCGCGCAACCCGGTGCCCTGGCGCAACGGCTCGGTGCTGCCCAACCCGAACTACGGCATGGCCTACCGCTGGTTCTCCCAGCTCGGCTACGCGCGGATGCGCGAGATCGTCATGCAGGACGTCGCGAGCGGGCTGATCTACCTGAACTCCAGCGCGAAGGACTTCCAGAACCCGGACGTCCGGCCGTACCTCGACAAGTACCTGCGCGGCTCGCACGGCGTCGACTCCGTCGAGCGGGTGAAGGTCATGAAGCTCCTGTGGGACGCGGTCGGCACCGAGTTCGGCGGCCGGCACGACCTCTACGAGCGCAACTACGGCGGCAACCACGAGAACACCCGGCTGGAGCTGCTGTTCGGGCAGATGGGCGACGGGCAGCTCGACAGCCACAAGGAACTCGTCGACCGCTGCCTCGCCGAATACGACCTGGACGGCTGGCAGGTGCCCGACCTCGCTTCGTTCGGGCAGCTCGGCGCGATGGGCCGCGATCTCCTCAGCTGAGCACCTCTTCGACACCCACGTCGCCGGCAACGGGCGAGCCCGGAAGGAATGACCAGAATGAGCGGTTCGGAAACGGCGCCCCCCGGCGCCCCTTTGAGCACCAACCAGCAGTTCCTCCTGATGTTCGACAAGGGGCCGGACCAGGGCGTGTTCGGTCCACGGCACATCGTCGGCGGCGGCTGGCGGATCGAGGGCACCGTCGACACCGAGGCCCTGCGCGGGGCGCTGCACGACGTCGTCGTCCGGCACGAGGTGCTGCGCACGACGATCGGCCGGGACGCCGAACCGCCGTACCAGCTGGTGCACCCGCCCGAGACGCCGGTGCTCGAAGAACACGAGCTGACCGACCCCGGCCCGGGCGCCGCCCGCGACACCGTCGCGCACGAGTTCCTCAACCGGATCGAGGCCGGCCGGTGCCCGGCCGACGAGCAGCCCCTGATCCGGGCCGCGCTCGGCCGGTTCGACGACCAGGACTCCGTGCTGGTCGTGAACACCCACCACACGGTGAGCGACGGCTGGTCGATGCAGATCATCATCCGCGACCTGCTGCAGTTCTACGCGGCGCGCCGCGGCTTCGGCGAGCCGGAGCTGCCGGAGCTGGCGCAGTACGGCGAGTACGCGACGTGGCAGGAGGAGTACCTGGCCAGTGACGCCGTCGCCTCGGCGCGCGAGTACTGGGCGAACAACATCGGCGACGCCTCGTTCTCGGCGCTCCCGACCGACCGGACGCGCACCGACGCCACCGGCGTGTACTCGGTGCACCGGTTCCTGATCGACCGCGAGGTGACGACGGCGACGCACCTGGTCGCCAAGCAGCTGCGCAGCTCGCCGTTCATGGTCTGTTTCGCCGTGTTCACCCTGCTGGCGCACAAGATCACCGGGGCGACCGACCTGACGCTGCCGACCATCACGTCGGGCCGCAACAACCCAGCCTTCAACGAGACGGTCGGCCCGTTCTTCAACTTCCTGCCGCTGCGCACGGATCTCTCGGCCTGCAAGACGTTCCGCGAGCTGCTCACGAGCACGCGCAACACCTGCCTCGGGATGTACTCCCACGAGATCCCGTTCGGCGAGATCGTCGGCGTGGCGCCGTCGGTCATCGCCCCGTTCGCCGACCCGAGCTGCGCGGTGCAGGCGTTCGAGATCTTCCAGTTCCCGGTCGGCGCCGACGGCAACCCCGTCGGTGACCTCAAGGTTTCGCAGATGCGCCGCCGGCTGCTGCCCGAGGCGAACACCGCCGACATCCCCGACGGCGTGTTGTGGGCCCTCGACATCCACCCCGACGGCGAGATCATCGGCAGTATCCGCTTCAACAGCAACGACTTCGACGCGGCGACGCTGGAGAGCCTGGCCACCGACTACACCCGGCTGCTGCGCATCGCGGTCGCCGACGTCGACGCGCCACTCGAGACCGTGCTCGCCACGGAGTGACACGAAGAAAAAGGATCCCGCCCGGCGATCGCCGGGCGGGATCCTTTTGCTTACCGGGAGATCAGCCGGCCTGGAGCGCCTCCGGCGTCACCGGCGGGTAGGCGAGGCAGGCCTCGTTGTACCGGTCGAGCCGTGCCTGCGCCTGCTCGGTCGCCACCCGGAACCGGGCGGCCGGCTCCGCACCCGAGACCAGGACGTCGTGCATCGCCGAGGTCAGCTCGTCGTTGATCCCGCTGAGGTCGCCGAGCAGCGCGCCGGTCGCCGCCGGCGTCCGGTCCGACGAGAGGACCTGCTCCGCCGCGACGCGGAAGCCGGGCTCCCGATCCGCCCAGCCGTCCGCGACGACCTGCTCGTACGCCGGCTGCATCACCGGGAGCGAGCCGGCTTGCAGGCGCCGGAGGGCGTGGTCCGGGTTGAGCAGGTGCTGGGTGAAGGCGAGCGCCGCGTCTTCCTTCTCCTTCGGCAGGCCCGCCGCCACGAACATCGACTGGCCGCCGAGGCTCCGGCCGGCGTACGGAGCCGCCTCGTTGTGCGGTACCCCGCCCATCGCGAGCTCGAACCCGGCTTCGGCGGCCAGGTGCGTCAGGTACTGGGAGGTCGCCGACGACGTGATCACGAACGCGGTCTCCTGGTTCGTGAACGCCTCCATGGCCCCGAAGTAGTCACCCGGCTCGCCGGTGTACCGGTAGTGGCCGCGCTCGTGCAGGTCCTGCCACCACCGCGCGTAGGCGAGCATCTCGGGCGAGTCGAGGGTGACGCGGGTGGACCGGCCGCTCCGCCCGTTGTCCCCGTTGCTCAGCAACCGGCCCTGCGCGGCGAGCTCCATCTGGATGAGCCAGCCGTGGTTGGGCCAGGCGATGCCGTGCGCCGGTCCGCCGGGCAGGCCGGCGACCGCGGCGCACGCGGCCGTGAGCTCCCGCCACGTCGCCGGCAGCCGGTCGACCCCGGCCCGCCTCAGGATGTCCTGGTTGGCGAACAGGATGGCGGTCGACGCCATCGTCGGCATGGAGACCAGCTCGCCGCCCCTGCTGTAGTAGTCCCGCACGGCCGGCAGGATGTCGTCGACGACCACCGGCTCCCCGAGGATCTTGGTGCGGTCCCCGAGCAGGCGCTGGATCGGCACGAACAGCGGACCGCCGCCGGCCCCGCGCGTGTCGAGCGCCACCTGGGTCGCCGAAAAGTAGTACTCGGCGATGTCCGGCGGGTTCCCCTGCGCCACCGCCTCGGCGACCGCTCGCGGCAGGTCGGCGTAGCCGATCTCGCGGATCCGGATCCGGTGTCCCGGGTGCGCCCGGCCGAACGTCTCGGCGGCCGCCTTGACCGGGGCGTTGAAGTCCGGGATGGGATGGTCGGTGAGCCAGACGTCGATCGTTGTCGAGTCGGCCGGGTCGGCAGCGTTCGACACAACACCCTCCAATGCGAACAGGATTACCGGGAACGTCGTCAGCTCGGGCCGGCGTGCGCCGCGATGAACTCGGCGACGCCCCGCGGGCGCAGGTCCACCCAGTGCTCCCCGATGTAGGCCAGGCACTCCGCGCGGCGCCCCGGCCCGTGCACGGCCGTCCACCCGGCCGGGACGGGCGCGAAGGCCGGCCACAGCGAGTGCTGGTCCTCGCCGTTGCGCAGGACGGTGTAGTCGGCGTCCTGGTCCTCGAATGGGTTCGCCATCCGTTCCCCTCCTCCGCGTCAGGCCGCCGCGGCAGCGGCGCCGTCGATGTGCTCGGCCAGCTCGGCCA
Source organism: Amycolatopsis sp. NPDC049252 (assembly GCF_043197175.1). Taxonomy (NCBI): domain Bacteria; kingdom Bacillati; phylum Actinomycetota; class Actinomycetes; order Pseudonocardiales; family Pseudonocardiaceae; genus Amycolatopsis; species Amycolatopsis sp. NPDC049252. The sequence goes on along the minus strand of NZ_JBICSQ010000006.1, from coordinate 310 downwards.
CGGTCGGTTTGTCGAACAGCACGTTGATCAGCAGGTCGACGTCGAGGTCGGTCTTCATCCGGTTGAGCAGCCGCATCGCCTGCAGCGACTGGCCGCCGAGGTCGAAGAAGCTGTCGTCGATGCCGACCTGGGGTACCTCGAGCACCGAGCCGAAGATCGCGCACAGCGCTTCCTGCAGCGGCGTCTCCGGAGCCCGGTAGGCCGCGGCGGCCTCGAAGTCGGGCTCCGGCATCGCCTTGCGGTCCAGCTTCCCGTTCGGCGTCAGCGGGAGCGACTCCAGCTGGACGAACGCGGCCGGGATCATGTAGTC